>JAQGNS010000547.1 GCA_028291705.1 Nevskia sp. | reverse complement strand
GCTCACGGGGGAAAAGCCGCATCACAGCTTCGGCCATGACTTGGTCGGGCAGACCTGGGAACTGCGGCTGTAGGGCCAATCAGCAAGGACCATACGCTTGAGTATGCTAGGGTGGTCACCAACCACCGGATATTCGAGCGATGTCGAAGCAAGCGCGCGCTGTTGAAGGTTTGATCATCGTCATCACCGGCGCTTCCAGCGGCATCGGCGAGGAGGCGGCGAAGCAGCTTGCGCGGCAGGGCGCCACCGTCTGCCTGGTGGCGCGCCGTGTAGAAGAACTGGCGCGGGTCAAGCGCGAGATCGACGGAGCCGGCACCAAGGGGACCGGCGCCAAGGGCGGAGGCAGGGCGCGCAGCAAGGCCTTCATCTACCCGGCGGACCTGTCCAACAACGCCTCCATCGAAGCCTGCTGCGATGCCATCCTGGCGCAGCACAAGTGCGTCGACGTGCTGGTCAACAACGCCGGGCGCTCGATCCGCCGTGCGCTGCGCGACTCGCTGGACCGGCCGCATGACTTCGAGCGGACGATGCAGCTCAATTACTTCGCCGCCATGCGCATGACGCTGCGTCTGCTGGGGCCGATGCTGGAACGGAGCAGCGGCCAGATCATCAATGTATCCAGCGTCGCGGCGCTGATGAGCACGCCGCGCTTTTCCGCCTATATCGCCAGCAAGGCGGCGCTCGATGCGTTCTCGCGTTCACTGCGCATCGAGCTGAACGATTCCGGCATCGCGGTCACCACGCTGAACTATCCGTTGGTGAAGACGGCGATGACCGAGCCGACCAAGATCTACAAGTACCTGCCGCAGATGGAGGTGGCGGACGCCGCCGGCTGGATCGTGGACGCGGTGAAGACGCGGCCGGCGCGCCGCACCACCCACATGGCGCGGGCTTTCAACATCGCCACCGCGGCGGCGCCGGGCCCCTCGCTGCAAGTGCTGGGCCAGTTCTACACGCGCATGCTGGGACGCCTGCAGAAGCGCATCACGCGAATCGAACAGAAAGGCAACTGAAGCACCGGGGCTGTCGAACGGATTCCAGAAATACCTATAGGTGAAATGCATGCTGTATTCGGAAGTGCTGGGCTCGGTGAAGGAGCAGGAGGGTGGGGGCTGGAGCGCCATGGTTTCCGAGGACTGGCTGCAGGGGCGCAGCGTTTTCGGGGGGCTGCAGGCGGCGCTGGTGCTGCGCGCCATGCGCTTTGTGGTGCCGGGTGGTGTGCCTTTGCGCTCCTTGCAGACCACTTTCCTTGCGCCGGTGCCGGCCGGCTTGCTGCATCTCCAGGCACGCGTGCTGCGGGCGGGCAAGAGCGCCACTCACGTCGAAGCCCAGTTGACGGATGGGCAGCAGACCTTTTGCACGGCCGTCGGCATCTTCGGCGCGGCGCGTCCTTCCGTAGTGCAGATCGCACCGGTGCAGCCGGCGGTGGTGTGTGACAAGCCGCTGACCTTTCCCTACATTCCGGGTATCACGCCCGCCTTTACCCAGCATTTCGACGTGCGCTGGCTGCGCGGTGGGCTGCCGTTCACCGGGTCGAAGGAGACGCGCAATGTGCTGGAGATCGGTCTGCGCGATGCGGGCAGCAACTTCGCCACTGAAGAGCATGTACTGGGGATCGCCGACTTCATCCCGCCGATCGCGCTGTCCTTCCTGAAAAAGCCATCGGTCGGCAGCTCCATGACCTGGATGATCGAATTCCTCAGCGAGCGCATCGGCGACTTGCCGCTGCAAGGCTGGCGCATGGATGCCGAACTCGTCGCCGCCCATGATGGCTACACCAGCCAGAGCGGCGTGCTGTGGGGGCCGGACGGCAGCCCGGTGGCGCTGAGCCGGCAGAACATGGTGGTGTTCGCCTGAAGCTGGAACCTCAGGCCGGACCCGGTTCGAGGAAGCGCTTCACTTCCTCGTCGAGGCTGCTGCGCAGGCTCATCAGCTTGCGAGCGTAGCTTTCCAGGCCCTGGTCATCTTCCGTGGCCGGTTGCCAGGGCTGGACCTTGCACGGCTTGCCGTCCTCGCCCATGGCGACGAAGACGATGACGCAGTGGGTGGTCTTCTGGAAGGCGCCGCCCTCACGCGGGTCGCCGGCCAGTACGTCCACCGCGATGTGCATGCTGCTGTTGCCGGTGTAGATCACCTTGGCGTGCACTTCCACCACGTTGCCGATATGGATCGGGCGGATGAAGCGGATGCCGCCGACGTAGACGGTGACGCAGTACTTGCCGCTCCAGCCCACGGCGCAGGTGTAGCCGGCTTGGTCGATCCACTTCATCACCATGCCGCCGTGCACCTTGCCGCCGAAATTCACGTCGCTCGGCTCCGCCAGGAAGCGCAGGCTGATTTCACGTTTGCCGATCTGGGCCAAAACTGGTTCCTCGTGTGCGGGCTGGATGCGGGGTTCGCCGCTTAAAGATACTTCACGCCGGTCAGTTTTTCCGACAGTGTCCACCAGCGGCCCTGCAGATCCGGGTCGCGGGCCAGCTTGCGGCAGCCGACCTTGGTCGGGTAGCCGCGCATCTGCTGCAGGCCGTCCGGGCCGATGTAGTCGCCGCCGGCGACGTCGGGCGAGGACGCGGCATAGAGCGAGGGCAGGGCGCCCATTGCGGCGGGCTGGGCGAAGAGGGCGTTGCCGATGTTCATGGTCAGCTTGCCGATGGCGGACTTCTCCAGCGCCGGGCCGACGTAGCCCAGGTTGGTGGCGGAGTAGCCGGGATGGGCGGCGGTGGCCAGGACCTTGGCGCCGGCCTTCCTCAGGCGCCGGTCCAGTTCGAAGGTGAACAATAGATTGGCCAGCTTGCTCTTGCCGTAGGCATCCCAGCGTTTGTAGGGCTTGTGCTCGAAGAAGGGGTCTTCCAGGTCCATCGCCTTGGTCCACTTGTGGGCCATGCTGGCGACGCTGACCACCCGCGAGCCGGGCGTGCCCTTGAGCTTGTCGAGCAGATGGCCGGTGAGGGCGAAGTGACCGAAATGGTTGGTGCCGACCTGCATTTCGAAACCGTCCTTGGTTTTTGCGTACGGCACCGCCATGACGCCGGCGTTGTTGCACAGGATGTCGAGATGCGGGTATTGGGCGGAAAAGGCGGCGGCGAATCTGGCGACTGATTCCAGGCTGGCGAGGTCCAGCGCCATCGCCTCGACCTTGCCCTTGGGCGCCTTCTGCTTCACTTCCTTCACTGCTTTCGCGGCCTTGGCCGGATCGCGGCAGGCCATCACCACGGTGGCGCCGGCGGCGGCCAGGCCGATGGTGGTGTACAGGCCCAGGCCGCTGTTGGCCCCGGTGACGATGGCGATCTTGCCCTTCAACGAAGGCATGTCGGCGGTGGTCCACTTCATGGATAGCTCCCGGATGGTGCGGCTTTTGATGTTGTCCCCGGCCCAGAGACTAGCAAGTTTGTGTGAAGTTGAGGCGTAAGCGGCCGCTTCGGGTTTCGGCACGGTCGGGGCCGCCGCGGCGCGTTACGATAGGCATTCACTTTTCGCCGGAACCGCGTGCGCAAAATCGTACACATCGACATGGATGCGTTCTACGCTTCCGTGGAGCAGCGCGATGCGCCGGAACTGCGCGGCAAGCCGGTGGTGGTGGCCTGGCGCGGCGGGCGCTCGGTGGTCTGCGCCGC
>JAQGNS010000529.1 GCA_028291705.1 Nevskia sp. | reverse complement strand
GGCAACGACCTGCTCGCCAACGTCGCGCAGCTCGACCCGCGGGGCGACCCCGAGGGCCGCTTCAAGCTGACCTACGGGCCGGTCTGGGGCGACTTCGTGATTACCGAACTCGGCCACGCCGACGGCTCGCTCGTCGCCTACAAGGGCAACGACTACATCGCCGGCGGTGCGGGCGACGACACGCTGCTCGGCGAGCTCGGCAACGACGTGATTCAGGGCGACGGCTCGATCGACTTCGTTTCCTACCAGCGCAGCTATGACGCTTCAGGGCTCGTCGTCGTGACGCCGACCGTGCGCGGCCGTGTCGGCGCCTCGCGCGGTGCGGACGGCACCTACAACGGTGCCGCCTCGACCGGCTTGCTGACCTGGTTCGCCTCCTTCGACAACCCGACTACCAACCAGAAGAACAACGACGGCCACGACTACCTCGAGGCCGGCGGTGGCAACGACGTGGTGTTCGGCAACCAGGGCCAGGACGATATCGTCGGCGGCAGTTCGGACTTCTTCAAGAAGACCGACGGCAGCCTTGTCAATCTGACCGCGAACAACACGCCGGACAAGCGCCCCGACGGCAACGACGTCATCTATGGCGGTTCCGGTACGGCGACGGCGCGCAACGACATTGGTGCGGCCACCCAGGCTGCCGATCTGACCATCACGACCACCGCGACCGGCCATGGCGATGACGCCGACACGATCGCCGCTGACAACGCCGACATCGTGCGCCTGGCGGGCATCAACGGAACGGTCAGCGCGACGCCGACCTTCCTGACCTTCAACTACGACAACTACGACAGCTCCAAGACCGTCCGCCTCGTGCCGCATGCCGTGCGCCTGCTCGACTACACGCCGGGCGGACCGAATTACTCGGCGGCGGCGCTGTCCAATATCGGCGGCAACGATGAGGTACATGGCGAGTCGGGCGACGACGTGGTCTACGCCCAGAAGGGCGACGACCGCCTGTTCGGCGACGGCCAGGACGACGACCTGATCGGCGGTTGGGGCAACGACTGGATCTCCGGCGGTACCGGCAACGACGGCGTCATCGGCGACGACGGGCGCATATTCACCAGCCGCAACAGCGCTACCTTCGGCGAGTCCCTGTACGGCATCGTCGCGCTCAAGGCCACCGATGCCGACCCGAAGAACACCAACGGTGACGTGCTCAACGAGTTCATCTACACCCCGGGGAACGTCCAGACCGCGTTCATCAACGTGCCCGACGAGTTGAAGAAGACGGTCGATATCACGCCCTTCAGCTCGGACCCGAACTGGAACGGCTCGGCCGACGAGTTTGGCGTTGCCGGCACCGCCGGCACTGGCGGCGTCGGCAAGCAGCCGAACCACGTCAACGACGACATCATCTTCGGCGGCCTGGGCAGCGACTGGCTCCACGGCGGTTCGGGCGACGACGCCATCCTCGGCGGCGAGGCGCTGCCGACAGCGGCGGCGGGCACCCCATCGCTGACCCAGCCGGCATCGGTCAACGGCGTGGCGGGCGTGGTCGCGGTCGACAACCTGGTGGTCTCGGGCTGGCTGCGGCCGTACAACCCGGGCAACATCCTGGCGTTCGACCCGGTCGACGCCAATGGCCAGCATGCCGACCACCGCACGCGAGCCGGCGAATTCGCGCTGTACGACGAATACAACCCGCTGCGCAAGATCATGGTGGCGGCGCCGGGCAGCAACGTGGTCTACGACTTCCTGCTCAATTTCAACGAGACAGAAGGCGTGCTGCGGCCGGCTGGCGTATCGCCGGGAAACAACAACACCAGCGTCGCCTATCCGCAGGTCAACGACGACGGCGGCGACCGCATCTTCGGCGATCTCGGCAACGACTGGATGGTTGGCGGCACCGGCCGGGACGACGTGTACGGCGGCATGGGCAACGACCTGATGAATGTCGACGACAACATGAACTCCACGGCCGCGACCGCCGATCCCCTGGCTAACAACGTGCCCGACACCCAGCCCTACTTCGAGGACCGGGCCTTCGGCGGTGGCGGCCGCGACGTGCTCATCGCCAACACCGGCGGCGACCGCTTGATGGACTGGACCGGCGAGTTCAACAGCTACCTGGTGCCCTTCGCCCCCTTCGGCATGGCGACGGTCAGCCGCACGCTGCAGCCGCAGTTGCCCGAGTTCCTCTACGCGCTTTCGGGCAGCGACGGGGCGGATGCGACGCGCTACAGCGACATGAACAACGGCGCCGCACCGCCGGCACCCAGCAACAGCGATCCGATGCCGTCGCGCAATGGCGAGCCCTTCGGAGAACTGGGCCTGGTGCTGCAGAAGGACGCTGCCTGGCACGACACGCACGGCGGCCCATCCGACCCGCAGGCCGGCAACATCGCAGGCGGCAAGCGCGACGTGCTGCGCTCGGCCAGTTTCGACGACGGCGGTGCGCAGGGCTTCGTCGCGGTGTCGGGTTCCTGGGCCGTGACCAACAAGCGCTACCAGGTGTCGTCGACGACGTCCAGCAACGACGCGATCAGCCTCTTCAACGAAGCCGACACGGTCATCCCGTCGTACTTCGAGATGCAGGCGACGATCAATGCGGTCAAGCCCCTCGCGGGCGTCAAGGCCAATACCTATCTCATCTTCGACTTCCAGAGCGCGACCGATTTCAAATTCGCCGGCATCAACATTTCGACCAACAAGATCGAGATCGGCCACCGCACGGCCAGCGGCTGGGTGGTCGATAAGTCGACCCCTGGGCAGTTCAAGGCCGGTACCGATTACATCGTGATGCTCGCGGTCAACGACGTGACCGCCACGCTGACCATCGGCAGCCAGTCGCTGAGCTACACCTACGCGGCGCGCATCGACAGCCTCGGCGTGCGCCACGGCATGCAGGACGGCCTGGTCGGCATCGGCGCCAACGGCGCGTCGGCACAGATCGACAATGTCGTCGTGCAGGCGCCGCCCGGAGCGACCACCCTCGACAAGATCGTCGATTTCAGCAGCACCAGCCCGGCCAGCCAGCTGTTCAATACCAGCCTGCCGGCGACCGGCAGCTGGCTGACGACCAGCGATGGCCGCTTCCTGGCCACGGCGATCTCGGCTGCCACGCCGGCCATCGACCTGATCGGCTATCCGGTGACGGCGGGCTCGACCCTGAGCATCACGACGACCCTGAAGACTTTCGGCCAGGGTGGGGTGGTGTTCGACTACCAGGGGCAGAATTACTTCAAGTACGCGACCCTGTCGGCCGACGGCAAGCAGATCGTCATCGGCCACCGGACGCCCGGCGCATGGATTACCGATGCGACCTTCAAGACGCCGATTTCAGCCGGCACCGATTACAAGCTCGGTGTCACTTTGAAAGGCGGGCTGGTCAATGTGTCGCTGAACGGTGCGGTGGTGGCGAGCTTCCTCTACAACGAAACCGTCACCAACGGCGGCTACGGGCTGCTCAGCTTCAAGGGCGCCAGTTCGGGACAGACATCTTTCGACATCATCGAGGTGAAGACGGACGATGCGGCCTATGCACCGCCGCCGGCGCCCCTCACCGCCGCCGCTGCTCCGGTGTCGCCGGCCGCGGGCGGCGATCTCCGGGATGAAGCGCAGTTGCAGCCACTGCTGGCGCTTGCCCTGGAACGCTGGGCCCTGAACGAAGATAAAGCCTTCATGCAGGCCTTGTCCCAGGTCCATCTCCAGATTGCCGATCTGCCCGGATTGGAACTTGGCGAATACCGGGACGGCACCATCTACATCGATGTCGATGCCGCCGGCTACGGCTGGTTTGTGGACCAGACGCCCGGAGACGACAGCGAATACGGTGCCGACGGCTACGCCGACCACGGTATTGCCGCCCGGCGCATGGATCTGCTCTCGGTAATCGCCCACGAACTCGGGCACGCCGGCGGGCTGGGCCATGCCGAATCGGGGGTGATGGGCGATACGCTGGCCGCCGGCTGGCGTACCCTGCTCGGCGCCGCACCGACGCCGCCGGCCAGCATTCCCGTTCCCGTGGCCGGAAGTCTGGACTTCACGCCGGTGGCCGCGGCGCTGGCCGGGGTTGCCGCGCCGGAGGCCGGGAATCCGGCGCCGCGTATCGACTGGCAAGGCAGTTACCGGGGCGGTACCCGTCAGCCGGCAGCGGCCGGCGGCGGGCGCTGGCTGGACGACTTCATCAACCACGGCGGGCAGAGCGAAGCCCACCGCAATCCCAATGCCGGCCTCAAAGTTCATGTCCCCGTCAGCAGCAAGGCCTTGCCGGCGGTGAGCCGGATGTAGCGCGGAGCTCGATCAGCGTCTCGCCGGGAGGGAGCCAGCACGGTTTCCTCCCGGCCGCAGTTTCGGCAGGAGCGCCGCGGGCATTCTCGGGCACGCATGTTCGCCATTTCTAGGTCATTTCTATGATGCCCGGCTTTAGCATGGGCCTGTAGAAAAACGCCTTCGCCTCCCCCGGTCAGCCCGCAGCCCTTGAGCTGCTGCTCGGACAAATCAATCGACAGGAGATTTTCATGAGCACGCAACTCTTGATCTACGAAACCGCTGTTCCCGTTTCCAGCGCCCGCCACGGCCAATGGAGTGTCGAAGCTGGCGGCAGCTATGCCTTCAGCCGCCAGGTGAACTCGGTGCCCCTGATGGCGGCGGAGTTCCCGCCGGCGGCGGCGGAGTACGCCATCATCTTCAGCGGCACCGATGACATCATCATGCCGGCGGTCATCCTCGGCATGCGCGGCGAGGAAAACGTCTACCTGGACCAGGCAGGCGGCTGGCAGGCCAAGTACATCCCGGCCTTCATCCGCCGCTATCCCTTCGTCTTTTCCAGCGACGAATCCGGCAAGACGCTGACCCTGTGCATCGACGAAGCCTTTGCCGGCTGCAACCAGGAAAACCGGGGCGAGCATCTGTTCGCCGAAGACGGCAAGCCGACGCCTTACGTGGACCGGGTTCTCCAGTTCCTGCAGGACTATCAGCTGCAGTTCAAGCGCACCCAGGCTTTCTGCAAGAAGCTCAAGGAACTCGATCTGCTCGAACCGATGCAGGCCCAGGCCACGCTGCCCAGCGGCGAGCGCCTGTCGCTGACCGGTTTCATGGCCGTCGAGCGCAAGAAACTCAAGGCCCTGTCCGCCGAAGCCCTGGCCGAACTGGCCCAGACCGACGCGCTGGAGCTGATCTACCTGCACCTGCAGTCGATCCGCAACTTCAACAACATGCGCGACCGTCTGGTGCTGATCCAGGGCGGCATGCCGGAAACCGGGCCGGCCGGGAATGGCGTCGAGTCGGCTAGCGAGAAGGATGACGAGGCTCAGCACGCGGCAGCCGCCTGATGACCGCAGCCGCCTCGATCTACTCTCTGGTCGGCGACGACCGGGCGCGGGCCGAATCGGCGGCCTGGGCCCGCTTCACGGCGCCGGCTGATGCCCGCGAGTTCAGCGCCGGCTGGCTGGCCATCCTCTGTGCCCAGGTGGAATTGGCCAAAGGCGCCTTGCTGCTGCTGCGCTCCGGCGAGGAGGGGGCTTATGGCGTGGCGGCGGTTTGGCCCGATGCCGGGCGCCCGATGCAACATCTGGCGCCGGCGGCGGAAAGGACGTTGCGTGAAAAATGCGGCGTCGTGGTCGGGCCGGATGGGGCATCGGTGCCAAATCGGGACGAGCCGGCCTACGTCGGCTATCCCATCGAGGTGGCGGGATGCCTGCACGGCGCCGTCGTGCTGCACTTGCCGCCCTGTCTCGAACCCGACTTGCAGCGGGCGCTCCGCCTCCTGCACTGGGGCGCCGCCTGGCTGGTGGACCATTTCCGCCAGCAGATGCAGGTCGAGATGGCGGCCAGCCTGGAACGCCAGGCGCTGGTGGCCGATGTGCTGGCCACCGCGCTCGAAGAGCAACGCCTGGCGCCGGCCGCCCTGGCGGTGGCCAACGAACTGGCTGCGCGTCTGCAATGCGACCGGGTCAGCCTCGGCTTCGAGCAGGATGGCGGCGTCGAAATCCTGGCCATCTCGCACACGGCGACCTTCGATCGCCGCACCAACCTGGTCCGGCTGATCGGCGAGGCGATGGACGAGGTTCTCGATCTCGATGTCGCCATGCGCTATCCCGCCGCCGACGGCGATGAATTCGGCGTCCTCGCCCATGCCGAACTGGCCCGTGAATGCAAGGACATCGCCGCCTGCTCGGTGCCGCTGGCCGAGCATGGGCATGCCATCGGCGTCCTGACACTGGAACGCACGACGGGCGAAATCTTCAGCGCGGCGGACGTCGCATTGCTGAAGACCGTCGGCCTGGCGCTCGGGCCTGTCCTGGCCCTCAAGCGCGACAACGAGCGCGGTATCTGGCGGCGCGGCCGCGATCACGCCGACGTGGCGATGCGCGTCCTGTTCGGCCCGCGCCATCCGGGCGCCAAGCTGATCGCCCTGCTGCTGGCCGGCGCGATCGTTTTTTTCAGCCTGGCCAGCGGTGAATACCGGGTGGCCGCCAAGACGGTGATCGAGGGGGCAGTGCAGCGCGCCGCGGTGGCGCCTTTCGAGGGCTATGTCGCGGAAAGCCTGGTGCGGGCCGGCGACACGGTCCGCCGCGGCCAGGTCCTGTGCCGCCTCGACGACAAGGACCTGACCCTGGAACGGACGCGCTGGACGGCCGAGCGCGACCAGTTGCTGGGCAAACACCGGCAGGCGTTTGCCGTGCAGGACAGGGCGACCATGCAGATGGTCGCCGCCCAGATCAGCCAGGCCGAGGCCCAGTTGGCCCTGGCCGAGGATAAGCTCGCGCGGGCGACGCTGATCGCGCCCTTCGACGGCGTTGTCGTGTCCGGCGACCTCAGCCAGTTGCTCGGCACGCCGGTCGAGCAGGGCAAGGTGCTGTTCGAAATCGCTCCGCTCGACGCCTACCGGGTCATCCTGCAGGTCGATGAGCGCGATATCGCCGACGTCCGCCTCAGCCAGTCGGGCGAGCTGGCATTGTCGGGGCTGCCGCACCAAACCATGGATTTCGTGGTCAAGCAGATCACCCCGGTGACGACGCCGCAGGAAGGCCGCAACCACTTCCGGGTCGAAGCCCGGCTCGAACAGGCTTCCGAACGGCTGCGGCCGGGCATGGAAGGAATCGGCAAGATCGCCATCGGCGAGCGCAAGCTGATCTGGATCTGGACCCACAGCCTGGTCGACTGGCTGCGGCTGGCGGCCTGGAACTGGCTGCCGTGAGCGCGGCGCTGACCAGCAGTTCCTGGTACCGGGTGGCCGGGCTGCGGCCCCGGCTGCGGACCCAGGCCCGGCTCTACCGCCACCGCTATCGCAGCGAGGTCTGGTATCTGCTGCAGGACCCGGCCACCGGCCGCGTCCATCGCTTCACCCCGGCGGCGCGGTTGGTCATCGCGGCGATGGATGGGCGACGCAGCGTTGACGAACTGTGGGAACTGGCGAACCGGCATCTCGGTGAAACCGCGCCGACCCAGGACGAGATGATCAGCCTGCTCGGCCAGCTACACGCCACCGACCTGCTGCAAAGCGATGCCAGCCCCGATGTGGCGGAACTCTTCGAACGCGGCGAGCGCCAGGACAAATCGCGCCGCCGCCGCTCCTACATGAATCCGATGGCCGTGCGCATTCCGCTTTGGGATCCCGAGGCTTTCCTGAACCGCGTCAACAGCCTGATACGCCATGTTTGGGGGCCATGGGGGGCGGTGCTGTGGCTGGCCGTGGTGCTACCGGCACTGCTGCTGCTGCCGGCCCACTGGCTTGAGTTGAGCAACAATCTTTCCGACCGGGTTCTGGCGGTGGACAACCTTCTGCTCCTCGGGCTGGTCTTCCCGGTCATCAAGGCGCTCCACGAGTTCGGGCATGCTTCAGCGACCAAGGCGGGTGGCGGCGAGGTGCACGACATGGGCGTCATGTTTCTGGTGCTGATGCCGGTGCCCTACGTCGACGCTTCCGCCGCCACCGCATTCAAGTCGAAGTACCAGCGGGCGCTGGTCGGCGCCGGCGGGATGCTGGTCGAACTCTTCGTTGCCGCGCTCGCCTTCTACCTCTGGCTGCTGGTCGAGCCCGGTCCGCTGCGCGCCGTCCTGTTCAACGTCATGGCGGTGGCCGGCGTTTCGACCGTCATTTTCAACGGCAATCCGCTGTTGCGCTACGACGCCTATTACATCCTCGCCGATCTGATCGAGATGCCCAATCTGGCCCAGCGCTCGCTGCGCTACTGGAGCTACCTGCTGGAACGCCGCGGCCTCGGCCTGGCCGACGTCGAAGCGCCGCCGGCAACGGCCGGCGAGAAGGCGTGGTTCGTCTTCTACGGCCTGGCGTCGTCGATCTACCGCATCCTGGTGACCGTTGCCATCGCGCTGTTCATCGCCGGCAAGTTCTTCGTCATCGGCGTCGTCCTCGCGCTCTGGGCGCTGGTGGCGATGGCGGTCGTGCCGCTGGTCAAGGGTATCCGCTACCTGGCCGCCAGTCCGCGGCTGCACCGGCAGCGGCGGCGCGCCATGCTCATTGCCGGCGGCGCCGCCGCGGCGCTGCTGCTCTTCGTCGCGGTGATTCCGATGCCGTTCCGGTCGCAGGCGGAGGGCATCGTCTGGCTGCCCGACGAGGCGATGGTGCGGGCCGGCGGCAATGGTTTTGTCCGCGCTTACCTGGCCGACTTCGCCAGCCGGGTGGAACGCGGCAGCCCCCTGGTCCAGTCCCATGACCCGGCGCTGGAAGCGCAGATCGCCGTCGCCGAAGGCAAGGTGGCCGAGCTGGAAGCCGTTTATGCCGCCCAGTTCGTCGCCAATCGGGCGCAAGCCGAGATTGTCCGCGATCAGCTCACGAGCGAAGCGGCCAGCCTCGATCGGCTCCGGGAGCGGGCCACCCAACTGATCGCATTGGCCGGTACCGAGGGCGTGTTTGTCGCGCCCAGAGGCCTGGACATGCCCGGGCGCTATGTGCGCAAGGGCGAAGTGCTGGGTTACGTCAGCGAAAAGGGCGGCAGGGGCGTGCCCATCGCCCGAGTCGCGGTGGCGCAGGGCGACGTCGACATGGTACGCCTGGCCACCGACCGGGTGCAGGTGCGCCTGGCGCAAGACCTGGCGACCCCCGTCGAAGGCCGCATTGTGCGCCAGGTGCCGGCTGGGGAAGATCGCTTGCCGAGCCGTGCGCTGGCGCCGGACGGCGGCGGCCAGATTGCCGTCGATCCGCGCGACGGGCAGGGCACCAAGGCGCTGGAACGCATTTTCCAGTTCGATATTGAGCTGCTCGGCGCCGTCCCGCTGGACCTCTTCGGCGAACGTGTCCATGTGCGTTTCGAACACCGCTGGGAGCCACTGGCGCAGCAGTGGTACCGCGGTCTGCGCCGCGTCTTCCTGAGCCACTTCCATGTCTAGGGCCGCCTTGCTTGGCGATCCGGCCGAACTGGTCTGGCGCCCTTATCCGGAACGGGCCGAAGACAAGCCCGGCTGGCACGACCAGTTGGCGGAAGCCCTCTACGCCGCCACCCTGGCGCCCTGGCGCGACCGCTTGCTGACGTCGAAGCGCCGGCTGGAGGTGATTGTCGATCTGGTCGGGCGCCATGCCCACGGCCTGCAACTGCTCTCGGACCAGGATCTGGTCAGCCGCCTGCAGGTCCTGGGCGGGCGCATGCGCCGTCAAGGCTTCGTGCCCGAACTGGTCGGCGAATGTTTCGCCCTGCTCCAGGAAGCCACCAGCCGCGTCCTCGGCCAGCGCCATTACGAAACGCAGCTGATGGGCGGCTGGGCACTGCTCCAGGGCAAGCTGGTGGAAATGGCGACCGGCGAAGGCAAGACCCTGATGGCCACCTTGCCGGCGTGTACCGCGGCGTTGGCCGGCTATCCCGTCCATATCATCACGGTCAACGACTACCTGGCCGAGCGCGATGCCGCGGCCCTGGCCCCACTTTATGGCCTGCTCGGCCTCGGCGTCGGCACCGTCGTCCAGGGCATGGAACCGCCCGCCCGGCGCCGGGCCTATGCCCAGGCCGTGACTTACTGCACCAACAAGGAACTGGCCTTCGACTATCTGCGCGACCGGGTCGCCCTCGGGCAGCGCAGCAGCCGGCTGCAATTGGCGCTCGACAAGCTTCGCGGCAACGCGGCGCGCGACGACCGGCTGGTGCTGCGCGGCCTGCACTTCGGCATTGTCGACGAGGTGGACAGCGTCTTCATCGACGAAGCCCGCACCCCCTTGATCCTGTCGGCCAGCACCCGCAACAGCGAGGTCAGGGAAAGCTGCTGCCTCGCCCTCGACTTCGCCCGCAGCCTCGGGGCCGGCATCGACTATCGGCTCGACCGGCGCGAAAGGCACGTCGGGCTGACCGCCGGCGGCAAGGAAAAGCTCGACGCTTTCGCCGCCGAGCTGTCCGGTCCGTGGACTTCGCTGCGCGGCCGGGATGCCATGATCGCCCAGGCTTTAAGTGCCCTCTTGCTGTTCCAGCGGGACGAACACTACGTCGTCGCCGACGGCAAGGTGCAGATCGTGGACGAATCGACCGGCCGCATCCTGCCCGACCGCAGTTGGGAGCGCGGCCTGCACCAGATGATCGAAGCCAAGGAAGGCTGCGAGCTGACCGAGGAGCGCAAGACCCTGGCCCGCACCACCTATCAGCGCCTGTTCCGCCGCTACGTCCGCCTGGCCGGCATGACCGGCACGGCGCGCGAGGTGGTGCCCGAGATCCGCTCGGTCTACCGGCTCGACGTCGTCGCCATTCCGCTGCACAAGCCTTCGCAACGACGCTACCTGCCGGCCCGGATCTTCCGGACCCAGGCCGAAAAATGGCAGGCTGTGGCCGACGAGGTCGAAGGCCTGGCCGTGCTCGCCGGGCGGCCGGTGCTGATCGGCACCCGCTCGGTCAAGGCGTCCGAGGAGATCAGCGCCATCCTGCAACAGCGAGGCATCACCCACGCTCTGCTCAACGCCAAGCAGGACCGGGACGAAGCCGAAATCATCGGGCAGGCCGGTCAGGCCGGCCGGGTCACGGTGGCGACCAACATGGCGGGGCGGGGGACCGACATCCATCTCGACCCCGGCGTCGCGGAAAAGGGCGGCCTGCACGTCATCCTCACCGAATACCACGAATCCGGGCGCATCGACCGCCAGCTCTTCGGGCGCTGTGCCCGCCAGGGCGACCCCGGCAGCTGCCGCGCCGTCGTCGCCCTCGATGACGAAATTTTCAACACGCATGCGCCGCTGGCGACGCAACTGGCCCAGCTCTGGCGCTGGCCAGGCCGTCCGCTGCCAGGCCTGGCCCAGGCCGCCCTGCGGCGCCTGGCGCAGTGGGCGGCAGGAAGAAAGAATGCCCAGGTCCGGCTGCAGAACCTCAAGCTCGACCGTCGCCTGGATCAAACGCTCGGTTTTTCGGGGAGAAACGAATGAATGAAAGTCGATTGATTGCGCCTCGCGCCGCCGGTTCGGCCATCCGCGCCTGGCCGGCCTTGGCGCTGCTGGCTTTGCCGCTGGCCGCCCAGGCCGATTCCTTCGAATGCCTGATGGAGCCGGCGCAGGTGGTCGAGATCCGCAGTTCGGTGGAAGGCATCATCCGGCGCATCCACGTCCAGCGCGGCGACGATGTGAAGGCGGGCCAGACCCTGGTCGAGCTGGAATCCAATGCCGAACGCTCGGCCGTGGCGGTGGCCCGCTATCGCTCGGAGACCGACGGGCGGATTGCAGCATCGAAAAATCGCATGGAGTTTGCCGCCGGGAAAGTGGAACGTAGCCGGGAATTGCACAAGCGTGGATTCGTTGCCACCCAGGTCAAGGACGAGGCGGAAACCGAGAAGCAGCTGGCCGAATCGGAACTGAAGGAATCCCTGGAAAACCGCGAGCTGGCCCGGCTCGAACATCGGCGCGCCGTCGATTTGCTCAACCAGCGGGCCCTGCGCAGCCCCTTCAACGGGGTGGTGATGGACCGCATCCTGAACCCCGGCGACCTGGCCGAATCGGGAACCGGCCCCAAGCCGATCCTCAAGCTGGCCCAGATCGACCCGCTGCGGGTCGAGGTAGTCTTGCCGCTGCCGGCCTACGGCAAATTGCAGGCCGGCATGACCGCCAGGATTGTGCCGGAAGGTGTCGGCGGCAGCTACACGGCGACGGTCAAAGTGGTCGATCGCGTTTTCGACGCTGCCAGCGGCACCTTCGGCGTGCGGCTGGAACTGCCCAACCCCAAGGGCGGGCTGCCGGGCGGAGTCCGCTGCCAGGTCGAATTTCCGCAGTTAGTCGGCATAGCCGGCAAGCCCCGGCAGGTCCGCAGTGGGGGTGGCTCGGTCTATAAGGACGTGGTCCCTGTCTCGATGTCGGCCACCAGATGAAGCACACCCTCGTACTGGTTTGACTTCCGCCATGCGATGTTCCAGCAGCTGCCCGCCAGCTCGAAGAGCTTTTCGAGTGCGGTGCCGGCCGGTGCATGCGTCAGGTGGAAGGCGCGCTCGCGGTGGCGCCGTTGATGGCGGCGTATCAGTAATCCGCTGATAGCGTCGTCGTCCGGTGTGGCCGGCAGGTACGCCCGCTCATAACGGCGCAGCCCCTTGGCGCCGGTCCTTCATCTGATGTCCATCCACGCCTTTGCAGGGATGTCCGCCTGCTTGGCCATTGTCTGGCGAGTATCTGCCTGCTATCGGCCAGAAGCGGCTGTAGCGGCTTCCAAAAATCGATCTGCTTGAACGGCGGGTAACTCATCAGATACCGGCCGTAAGTCCTGTTGGCTGTCGGCCCGATCGTCGATGAGGCGCAACGGGTGAAAAATTGGAATACCCCGAACCGTCGTGCCGGCAACATCTACCTCGTCGATGCCTCGCGCCATCGCCTCCCCCGACATCCGTACGATGCGCAGTGGCGGATAGTCCATTCGAGGGGTGTGCGCCTTATGCGGGATGACCAGCCAAATGTCCGAGGACTGTTGGGTAGTCAGTTCATGAAAGCGCAGTGCCGAGATAAGACATATCACGCCGGTGGAGCTCTTCGCGGACACTTCAGCAAGGCTGTCATGCTCGGACTGAGTTCGGTCAGGCAGCGCGTACAGTCCGCGAACGACTCTGACCAGGCGCCCGTCATGCGTCAGGTGCGCCAGGACCGCGCGGGGCGCGCCGGCAGAGTCCACGTCACGCGTTCGCAATAGCCGGTTGGATCGGGCGAGCGTCAGGATTATTTCGGTGTGGTGGGCACTCATGGCCCCATCCCACACAAATACTCGGCACATTTCAATAATTGCCGATATCTTGTAATGCCTTCGCGACTCCAATTACATTTACAATATATCAATAGCTGCACGGGAACACCAATAGAGACCAATGACGCCGATCCCCCACTACGAGCAGAACGCACCCCAATTGGTGACGCAATACGAATCGTTGGCGTTTGAGGACGTGCACGCCGCACTATTCGATCTACTCCCGGATCCTGGCGCCACGATCCTTGATGTCGGTGCTGGCTCCGGTCGCGACGCAGCCTGGTTTGCATCCCATGGCTACGATGTCGTTGCCGTCGAGCCGTCGGATGCAATGCGAACCCATGGGCGCGCGCTGCACCATTCGCCCCGGATTCACTGGCTGTCCGACAGCCTTCCCGAGCTCGCCCAAGTAAGGCGCCTTGGCCTGACCTTCGACCTCATCCTCCTATCCGCGGTGTGGATGCACGTTCCGCCGGCGTCCCGCGCGCGAGCCTTGAGAAAACTCGCGACAATGCTTTCACCCAGCGGCCGCATTGCGATCAGCCTGCGCCTGGGCGAGCCGGATACAGCGCGTGCGATGTACGAAGTCACGCTGCATGAGTTGTCGTCGCTCTCCCAGCAATTCGGACTTCGGTTGATCCGAGCAACGGACAGCGCCGACCGGCTGGGACGAGCGGGCGTCACCTGGTCCACGGCGGTGCTGGGCCTGCCGGACGATGGACTCGATGCCTTGCCGCTTCTGCGTCACCTGGTTCTGATGGACGAAAAATCGTCAACTTACAAGATCGCGCTACTGCGCATCCTGGCTCGAATTGCAGATACGGCGAGTGGTTCCGCGCGCCATGATTCGGACTACGTCGCGGTTCCCATGGGCATGGTCGCGCTCTTCTGGATGCGGATGTACAAACCGCTGATAGAAAACGCCCTTCCGCAGATGCCGAGATCGCGCATGGGAACGCGCCCCGGATTTGTCACGGACAGTTTCAGCGCCCTCCGACTGATCAATCCTTTCGAGTTGCGCGTGGGGGCGGTCTTTGGCGGCGACACGGCAAAGCATCTTCATCGCAGCCTCTCGGAGATCTCTCAATTGATTCGATTGATGCCGGCGAAATATCTGCGCTGGCCGGCGAGCGACCAGCCCATCTTCGAAATCCGATCGCTGCGCCGCACGAGCACCCCGTCGCCGCTCTCGGTCGACACGCCATTCCTTTGGAGTTTTGGCGAACTGCGCGTGCCGCTTCAGATTTGGCAAGCGCTTACCCGCTACAACGTCTGGGTAGAGCCCGTGCTCATTTCGGAATGGGTCCGGCTCATGGAAGCATACGCGGGAACCAGCCAGCCGAATGTGCGTCAGCTTGCGCACTCGCTGCTAGCGTGGGCCGATCCTGAGCGTGATACCCGCATCGCACGCGATGCAGTAACGCGTATGCGCGCAGCGGGCAATGCCGTTTATTGTGTCTGGTCTGGCCAACGATTACGCGACGACTACGATATCGACCACTGTTTCCCTTTTGCGGCGTGGCCATGCGGCGACGCCTGGAACCTGATGCCGGCATCGCGACAAATCAACAATGAAAAATCGAATCGTCTCATCACGCAAGGTGCTCTGGAGCGCGCGAGCGAATACATCACGAACTGGTGGGAGGGCGCGTTCTTGGCTGGCAGCGACGAATCCAGGAGCCGGTTCTTCCTAGAAGCGGGACAGACCTTGCCGCTGTTGATCGAGAGTCCAGCGCCGGCGGACATCATTGATGCAATGAAGGTGCATCGCATTCGTCTCGCTAAAGATCAAGGATTACGGCCATGGGAGCCGAGAATGACAACAAGGTCAAGTGCGTCCATCCCGAACGGGCTTCAGCAAGTGTAGCTGGAAGGCGAAGGCCTCTAAGGTCACCATATGCGACATGAAACCGCATCCGCCCTTGAGGGCGTCCAGGCGCTCGGCGGTCGAGAGCTTGAGGAACTCAGCCATGCATCACCAGACAGCTAATCTCTTTGGCCATCCATGTTGGCAAGCGCGAACGCGCCGATGCGACTTCTTTCAATTCGGATGGCAGCAGCTTAGCGCGCAGCTTGAGGATTGCTTCTCCGGCCTTTTCCGGACCTAGCCAGGCAAGAGCCCGCACCACCTCTCCTGCAACCCGTCCAGGAAAGATCAGTTGCCAAATCGGCGCGTGCCTCAATTCGACCGTCTGCGCACCCAACTTCAAGCGGCGGTTGGGCCCGGACGTGAGATAGACCGCCCGCATCGGCACCTGCGTGGTCAGGCCAAGTGGGTTTGCTGCGGCGGCGCCGTGCGACACGATGGTTTCCCCACGTTGGCTTGCCAAGCGACACGTTCTTCCGCAATGCCGACGCAACGGCCATGGCTGGCAAGCAGCTTGTGGTGGAAGGCACGGTCACAGGCGGAGTTTTGCTCGCAACCAAGATCGCCTTCGAGAAACACTAGGCGGTGCGCTAAGTTCAGTGGCCGATTCCAAAGCCACCCCTAAAGATGCGGGGTGCCTTCTTTAATTCCGTTTGGCATTCCGAGTGGCTCAGTAAAGTTCAGAGCTTGATGACCTATTCGGTTCGAAAGACCGTGATTCCATTTCCGCGTACTTCCAATTGCTCTTGCCGGTTGCTGTCCCTGGCTGCATTCGCCGCGGCGGTTTCGGTCGACCGAAGCTCGCTACGGCAAGCGAACGGCGGACATCTGGGCTGAGAACACATCGACAATCGGTGAAGCTGCATTCAGGGCCGGCAAACCATACATCGCCTCGATCGTAGTTAGAATATTGTAGTGGTTGATTTTCCCTCCATAGTTGCCGCTCAGGATACCTGCGCCGA
>JAQGNS010000507.1 GCA_028291705.1 Nevskia sp. | reverse complement strand
CGCGGCCGGAAGGCGCAGCCCGACGGCAGGCGCGCCGGATCGGGCGGCTGTCCTGGTATCGGCCGCAACGGTTCGCCCAGCGGCGCATCCAGGCGCGGCCGCGAAGCCAGCAGGCCCGCCGTGTAGGGGTGCCGGGGCGCGGTCAGCAGGCGCGCCGCCGGTCCCGACTCGACGGCGCGGCCGGCATACATCACCAGCACCCGCTCGCATACTTCGGCCACCACATCCAGATCATGCGAGATGAGCAGCAGGGCCAGGCCCAGGTCTTCCTGCAACTGCCGCAGCAGGCCGAGGATTTCGGCCTGTACCGTCACGTCGAGGGCGGTGGTGGGCTCGTCGGCGATGAGCAGCGAAGGGCGGCACAGCAGGGCGCTGGCGATCAGCACGCGCTGGCGCATGCCGCCGGAGAATTCGTGTGGATACTGGCGCAGGCGCGCGGCGGCATCGGCGATGCGCACGGCGTCGAGCATGCGGGCGCACTCGGCCAGGGCGGCGCCCTGACCGAGGCCGCGATGCCGCACCAGCACTTCGGCCATCTGCGCGCCGATGCTGAGGTAGGGATTGAGGCTGGTCATGGGGTCCTGGAACACCAGGCCGATGCGGTTGCCGCGCACCTCGTTCCACTGGCGTTCGCCCAGGCCCAGCAGTTCGCGTCCTTCGAAACACACGCTGCCGGCGACCCGCGCCTGCGGTGCTTGCAGGCCGAGCAGGGCCAGCGCGGTCTGGCTCTTGCCGGAACCGGATTCGCCGACGATGCCGAGGGTCTGCCCGGCTTCCAGTTCGAAACCGAGGCCGCGCACCGCCCTCGCCTCGCCCTGCGCCGTGGCGAAGCGGACTTCCAGGTCGCGCACCTGCAATAGCGGCTCGGCCATATCAGCCACTTTTCGGATCCAGGGCATCGCGCAGGGCGTCGCCGAGGAAATTGAGGCACAGCAGGGTCAGCGCCAGGAAGCTGGCCGGCACCACCAGCGCCCAGGGCGTGGTTTCCATGGCATGCGCGCCGTCGCTGACCAGGGCGCCCCAGCTGGTGGCCGGCTCCTGCACGCCGAGGCCGAGGAAGCTGAGGAAGGATTCGACCAGGATCACCTGCGGCACGCTAAGCGTGGCGTAGACCACCACCACGCCGAGCAGGTTGGGCACGATGTGGCGGCGGATGATGGCCGCGGTGCCGGCGCCGGAGACGATGGCGGCATCGACGAATTCGCGCCGGCGCAGGTTCATGGTCTGGCCGCGTACGATGCGCGCCATGTCGAGCCAGTTGACCGCGCCGATGGCGAGGAAGATGAGCAGGATGTGGCGGCCGAAGAACACGGTCAGCAGGATGACGAAGAACATGAAGGGCAGCGCATACAGCACGTCGACCGCGCGCATCATCAGCGCATCGAGACGCCCGCCGATATAGCCCGCCACGGCGCCGTAGCCGACGCCGATCAGCAGCGATACCAGGGTGGCCGCCAGGCCTACCAGCAGCGAGATGCGGCCGCCGTAGCAGGTGCGCGCGAACAGGTCGCGGCCCAGTTCGTCGGTGCCGAGCCAGTGGCCGCCGGCAAGACCGGGGGCGGCGCCCCAGTCACCGTCGAAATCGATGACGTCGTAAGGCCAGGGGCTGATCCAGGGGCCAGCGATGGCGAGCAGCACCATCAAGATGAGCACGACAGCGGCGGCCACGGCGGCGCGGTCGCGGCGCAGGCGCTGCAGCGCCTGCCGCCATGGGCTGACGCCTTTCCCTCTTTCCGTGGCAGCGATGGTTGCCGTGTCCACGCTGGCGCTCATGACAGGCGCAGCCTCGGATCAAGCGTGCCGTACAACAGGTCGACCAGGAAGTTGAACAGGATGATCAGGGCGCCGTAGAAGATCACCACGCCCAGTACCAGGGTGTAGTCGCGGTTCAGCGCCGCTTGCACGAAGTAGCGACCGATGCCGGGGATGCCGAAGACCTGTTCGATGACTACCGAACCGGTGACGATGCCAGCCGCGGCGGGGCCGAGGTAGGACAGCACCGGCAGGGCCGCCGGCCGGAGTGCGTGGCGCCAGACGATGAGGCGCATGGGCAGGCCCTTGGCGCGGGCGGTGCGGATGAAGTTGGCACCGAGCGTTTCGATCATCGAGGCGCGCATCAGCCGGGCGATGACAGCGATCTGCGGCAGGGCCAGCGCGAGCACCGGCAGCACCGCGTCGCCGATGCCATGGCTGCTCCAGCCGCCGGCCGGCAGCCAGCCAAGGCCGATGGCGAAGAGCAGGATCAGCAGCGGCGCCACCACGTAGTTCGGCACCGAGATGCCGAGCATGGCCAGGGCCATCAGGGCGCGGTCGAAAACGCTGTTGCGGCGCAGGGCGGCGAGGCAGCCGAGCAGGCCGCCGAGCAGCACCGCCAGGATCATGGCGCTGGCACCGAGCCGGAACGAGACCGGTGCGCCGCTGGCGATGAGCTCGGCGACGCTGAAGCCGGTGTACTGGAACGAGGGGCCGAGATCGCCGTGAGCCAGGCCGCCCAGGTAGCCGAAATACTGGCGCCACAACGGCTGGTCGAGATGGTAGTCGGCCTGCAGCGCCGCTTCGATCTGCGGCGGCAGGGCGCGCTCACGGTCGAACGGACCGCCGGGCGCGGCGCGCATCAGGAAGAACGCCAGGGTGATCAGCAGCAGCAGTGTCGGCACCGCGCCGAGCAGGCGTTTGAATGCGTGATTCAGCACGGTGGACTCAATGCGGCAGGACCTTCAGGTCCTTGCTGTAGTGGACGTCGAGCGGATTGTCGGTCCAGCCGGCGACGTAGGGCTTCACCAGGTGCTTGGACTCGTAGTAGTAGATCGGCAGGACCGGCATGTCGTCGAGCATCAGGCGTTCGGCCTGTTCCAGCAAGCCGCGCCGCAGGCTCGCGTCCGGCTGCTGCTGGGCCTGGGCCAGCAGGGCGTCGTAGCCGGTGCTGGCATAGGCTTCGTCGTTCTTGCCATCGCTGCTGCGCAGGATGTCGAGGAAGGCGCTGGCGTCGTCGTAGTCGCCGATCCAGGCGCCGCGGAACACCTGGGTCTGGGCACGCTGGCGGCGATTCTGCAGGAACACTTTCCACTCCTCGTTGACCAGTCGGGTCTGCACGCCCAACCCTTGTTTCCACATGGCGGCGATGACGGTGGCGATGCGGCGATGGTCTTCCTGGGTGTTGTAGCGCAACTCCAGTTGCAGGGGGTGCTCCGCCGAATAGCCCGCTGCGGCGTAGAGCCTGCGCGCTTCGGCCAAGCGCCGCTCGCGCGGCCACGCTGCCCATGTCGGAGCCTGCGGGGTGTAATTCCAGGTGCCGGGGGGGACATAGCCATAGGCCGGCAGGGCCGCGCCCTGGAGCAGCTTGTCGGCGATAACCGCACGGTCAATGGCCATGCTCAGGGCCTGGCGCAGTTGCGGGCTGTCCTTGAACGGCGGCCGCGACAGGTTGTAGCCGTACCAATAGGCGCCCAGGTAGGGCGCCAGATGCAGCTCGGCGCCGAACAGGCCGCGCACCCAGCGCGCCTGGCTCATGGGGATGGCATAGGTGCAATCCAGTTCGCCCGCACGGTAGCGCTTCAGTTCGGAGGACAGGTCTTCGGTGGGGACATAGACCACCGTATCGACGGCGGTATGGGCGTCGTTCCAGTAGTTGGGGTTGCGCACCAGGCTGACCTGGGACTGCACCACCCAGTCGCGCAACTGGTAAGCGCCGTTGCTGACCAGCCGCCCCGGCCGGGCGAAATCGCGGCCGTAGCGCTGCAGGCCGGGGCGGTAGACCGGAAAGGTGGCCGGATGCGCCAGCAGGCCAGGAAAATACGGCGTGGGACCTTGCAGGTGGATATGGAGGGTGTGTGCGTCCGGGGCTTCCACGCCCAGCCGCTCGGGCGGCAGGCGTCCGGCGCTGACTGCCGCGGCATTGTCGATCGGCGACAGGATCTGGGCGTATTTGGAGCCGGTGGCCGGATCGGCACTGCGACGCAGGCCGGCAACGAAGTCCTCGGCGGTAAGCGCTTCGCCGTTGGACCAGCGCAGCCTGTCACGCAGGTGGAAGGTGTAGTCGAGGCCATCCGCGCTGATCTCCCAGCCGGCGGCGGCGGCCGGGATGACGCTGCCGTCGGGCGCCAGCCCGGTGAGGCCTTCGTAGAGGTCACGCAGGATGTTGGTGGTGCTGACGCCTTCGCCGCGATGCGGATCCAGCGTTTCCGGCTCGGGGCCGTTGCCGATGCGCAAGATGTCAGGACCCCGGCGGATGTCCTGCTCAGAAGCTGCAGCGGTACCCACCATGTCCGCTACGCAACAGCCGGTGAAAATCAGGGTGGCGCCGAGCAGCAGGCGCGATCGACGACGGGGTAGGCGCATATCACCCGATCTTAGGTGAATCGTTCCCCTGCCGTAAGGACGCGGGGCCGGGCTGTTATCCCAACGCCGCCGCAGGCTGCCGCCTTTCCTGCGGCGGCCGGCCTGTCAACGCGTGGTGATCACGGAAGGGTCGACATTGCGCAGTGCGTCCTGCGCATTGGAAGCGCCCGTCAGGCCCAGTTCATCACGGCCATAGGAGCGTCCGGGCAATGAGAGGCAATCACCGGGGTGGCGCGGCAGGCGACTGCCGGTGTCCTGCGGACAGCCGGCGGGCGCGGCGGCAGGAACGGGGACAGACGTCGAGGCACCAGCCGGTACCGGCGCGGGACTGGCGTCGTCGGCCAATGCACCCGCGGAAAGGACAAGGACTGCAGCCGCCAGAATGCTGCGATACATGGCTTCAACCTCCGCGGCGCGTGACCGCTTCATACGGAACGGGGATTTCCCCGCCCCCATTAGACCCCAGCGGCGATATTTGGTTTAGCGCCCGGGGGATTACGACAGCTTACTCCACCCGGTTGACGCGAAGGTTGAAGTGCGCCTTGTCGAGATGCATCCAGTAGCTGCCGGCGAAATTGCGGTCAATGGAAACCCTGGGATTTTCACCTTCGTATTCGTATTCGTTGTCATCGACGCTTTCCCAGATCTGCCCATTGTTCAGGCGGAACCGGGCATGGCGCTTGATGCCATCGATCTCGCCCACCACCTCGCCCTTCAGGCTTTGTGGTCCCTCGTTGATTCTCCGGTTCACCAATTCGGAGCCGAAGCCCTGCTCGACGGTGGCGGCGGACGCGGCAGCGGCAGGAGCGGCAGCGGCGGGAGCTGTCGTCGAAGGAACAACCGCCGAAGGAGCAGCGATTGCGGCCGCCGCGGGGGCAACCGTTGCCGGAACGGCCGCGGCCTGGTGCGACAGGCTGTCGTAGCAAGCCAGGCGCCGGGAATCCTCCGCAATGGTTCTGCAGGCGGACAGTTCGTCCGGGAGCGCCGCGCGTGCCGGACCCCAGCAGACCACGCCGATCAGGCCGCAGGCCGCCAGCAGGCCGATACAGGACCGACCGGAGGCTGCGCGCGCCGCAGCGGCGGGTATGACATCAAAGGTGTATCGGAAATCGGACCACATGGTTCAGGCCTCGTATTGGATTAAAGATTTGCCGCCGGCCGATCGCCGTTGAAACGGTCGATCGCTGTCGCCACGCTGGCAATCAGATCTCTTTCGGTCTGGTTGAGCCGCGGATTCCACACGTCGCAGATGAAAATGACGCGCGGCTGCTCGCTGTCGTTCCAGGCCTCGTGCTCGATGGTGTCGTCGAATACCCAGGCCCGCCCCTCGCGCCATGGCCGCGTCTCGTTGCCGACGCGGAACGCGCAGCCCGGCGGAACGATCAGCGGAAGATGCACCACCAGACGGGTATTGGCGACGCCGGTATGCGGCGGAATCCTGGTCTTGGGCTGCAACGCGGAGAACATGGCGGCGGGCGACCGCTGCTGCACCTTGGGCTGGGGCAGTGCCGCAAGCGCATCCATGGTCTGCGGGCAGCGTATGCAATTTTTCTCCACCCGTTCGCCGTACAGGTACAAGTGCAGGGCGCCCCAGCGCGCGGAGTGGTTCAGTTCCGCCCACTGGTCCAGCGGAACGCTGTCCGGATAGGCGACATAAGGCACGAACTCCCGGAAGTCGTCGCGCAGGATCTGCAGCAGCTCGGCCCGCATGGCGCCGGTTTGGGCTTCAAGTTCCGCCAGCCAGGGAAAATCCTCGCGTTCGTGGAATTCGATGGTGGGCAGACCGGGATAGAAGAAGTCGGTCGGTTCCTGCTGGAATTTGCGCTTGCGTCCGGTGGCAAGGTCGATGAAGGTGCTGATACGTCGCGCCTCGGCGCTGCCGCCGGTTTCGCGAACCAGGCCGACTTCCCGGTCGATGAACGAAGCGAGCTCCTCGATATAGCCATCGCTGATCTGGCGCGCGTGCCGCAAGGCCTGGACCGTGGCGCTGTCGAGGGTGCTCTCCGGCGGCGCCAGGGCGATGGCGGGGCGATAGATTCTCGCCGCCTGCCTGATTTCGCCCTGCCGTTCCAGCAGGGAGCCCTTCATGAGCAGGGCGACGAAGGAACGCGGCGCGGCCCGCAAGGCCCCTTCCACAGCCTGCATCGCGCCGGCAAAGTCTCCCAATGCCCTGCGACATCCGGCGAGATTCAGCCAGAGGGCTACATCGTCCCCGGCCAGATCGAGCGCGCGCCTGAGCAGCTCTTGCGCCGAGGCGAAATCGCCGGCGGCCATGGCGCGCATCGCCGCCGCATTCTCTTCGCGCGCCGATGGCGCGGTCCTGGTTTGCTCAGCCATGAAGACCCGGGTGCCGGACGGCGGCGAGCTGTTGGAGTGGGGGACGGATCAACTGCCGGCACTCCCGAAGGTGCGGTCCTGTATCCATTGCGAAAAGATCCATTTCTCGCCCTCGGTCACTGGCAGGGCCGCATGAAGGCTCTGCCGGTCAGGGGCGCCGGCGGCATCGACGTTGGCGAAATACAACGCATCGCCCTTGCGGCCCCGCGTACGCACGCCGACCTTGGGAAATTCGAGTTCGCCGCCCAGATAGTCGTCGTTGAGGTACAGCAGCAGGGTCGCGATGCGCTCGGCCTCGTAACCCCCTTCGGCGCGGACGTGATCGTAGTGCGGTTTGATTTCCTGGCCCCGCGCATAGTGGAAGATCTGCGGCGGCTCCATGGCGAAAACCGGCAGCTTGACCAGGGCCGAAACACGCTCCCGCAGCAGGGTGAGTACCACGTCGGCCTCGATGATGTCGAAGCAGAAGTCGCTATTGTTGCGTGACGCGGAGAACGCCGGCCGATTGCCGTCGAACATGAGCGCCGGCTTGAGCTTGCCGCGGGCGCGATCGACCAGCCAGTCGCATACGGCAGGCGTGGTGAACCCTTCAGCGAAGCGGATGCGCGGGGCCTCGCACAGCGAACGGCGCGGCGGCGGTGTGCGCCACTGCTCGACCCGGATGCTTTCGCGCAACAAGCGCCAGCACGATGATTCCGCAGCCGCTGTTTCCGTAGCCGGATCACGGTCGCCCGCCAGCACCAGTAGTTGGCCGCGAGCCCGCGCCGAACCCTGTTCGGCGGCCTGCTGGAGAAGCATCAAGGCGCCGGGCCAGTCCTGCGGCATCCAGGCACCGGCAGCGGCAAGGGTCGCCAATTGCGCGGTTGCGTCGGCATTGCCCAGCGCGGCGGCTTTACGCAGCAGCTCGATGGCCTCCCGCGGCTGATGCGGTGCATCACGGCCGATCAGCAGGCGCAGGGCCAACTGGGTAATGGCGCCGCCGTCGTCGAACTGCGCCCTCTGCCGCAACGTGGCCAGCGCTTCCTCGTGACGGCCCTGTGCATCGAGTTCCTGCACGGAAAGCAGGGATGAGGGCGCAACGTCGCCGACGGCAGGAGTGCCGGGCGCGTGAACTGCGATCCGCTGGGTCATGAATTGCAAATCTCGGCGGATACGCGTCCGCCCTTCTCCAATCGCCAGATGATGCCGCCGGGCGGCGGATTACTCAAGGCGGCGACGAGCCCTGCCCGACCGCGGTCAAAGCCGGTGGGGCCACTCCGCTTCAACAGCGTGGCCGGGACAGGCCTAGAACGCATTTTTCTGCGGCAATCCATTGAATCGATCCATGGCGTGCACCAGTCCGGCAATCATGTCGCATTCGGCCTGGCCGAGCCGGGGATTCCACACATCGCAGATCAGGATGACCCGCGCTTCCAGGCTGTCGTTCCAGGCCTCGTGCTCGATGCTGTCGTCGAATACCCAGGCCTGGCCCTCGCGCCAGGTTCGCTTTTCGTTGCCTACCCTGAATCCACAGCCGCTCGGCACCCGTAACCCCAGGTGCACGGTGAGCCGCGTATTGGCGATCCCGGTGTGTGCCGGAATGCGGGTCTGCGGCTGCAAGACGGAGAACAGGGCCATGGGGGAACGACCGGGCATCCGCGGCTGCGGCAGAGCGGACAGCACCGCCGCGGTCTGCGGACAGCGGCGGCAGTTCTCTTCGACGGGCACGCCGGCGAGGTGAAGGTGCAAGGCACCCCAACGGGCCGAACGGTTCAATTCGGCCCACTGCCGCACCGGCACTCCGTCGGCAAGCGCGACATACGGCGCGAACTCCCGAAAGTCCTGACGCAGGAGATTCTGCAGTTCGATCTGGATTGCGCCAGTGGCGCTTTCGAAGGCTTCGATCCAGGGGAATTCGTTGCGCTCGTAGAATTCGATTACCGGCAGGCCGGGATAGTAGAAGTCGGTCGGCTCCTGGCGGTAGATGTTGCGGCGGCGCAAGGTCAGATCCATGAACTGGTTCATGCGACCCGATTCCGCGCTGCTGCCCTTTTCGCGCACGACGCCGATTTCGGCTTCGACGAACGCCACCAGTTCGTCGACGTAACGGGCATTCATGGCCCGCGCATGCTGGAAGGCCTGCGAGGTCGGCGCATCCATCGTTTCCTGCGGCGGCTCGAGCGCCATGGCCAGGCCGTAGATCCTCGCCGCCTCCCGGCTCTTGCCCTGGCGTTCGAGCAGCGAGCCCTTCATCAACAGGGCGGTAAACGACCAGGGGTCGGCCCTGAGCGCGCCCTGTATCGCCTCCAGGGCGCCTTCGATATCGGACAGGGCACGGCAGCACGCCGCGAGGTTCAGCCACAAGGAAGCGACGTCGCCGGCGAGGAGCAGGGCCTTGCGCAGTATCTCGCGCGCGCCGGCGAAGTCGCGCGCAGCCATGGCGCGCAGTGCTGCGGTATTGGACTGGCGGGCTGCTTCGTCGACCGCCGGGCCGGCCATCAATCTGCCCCGGCCGTTGTGAACGCGGAGCTACGGAGCAGTCGTTCAGCGCTTGGCATAAGCGCTGCCGAGCAAGGCGGCGGGGACGGTCCCCGGGACCGCGTCGAAGGCGATGCTGAGCCGGTCATGGCCGTCGTCGAAAGGCACGGTGCCGTGCCAGAAGAACGAGGGGAACAGCACCAGGCGGCCAACCTGCGGCCTGACGAACAGCTCCGGGCGGTCCTGCTCGCCCAGGGCGATGTTGGATTCGCCGAACTTGAGCCAGCCGGAATGCCGCTCGGCGTGCTCGACGTCCTGCGGCAGCCTGGCGTAGTACGCCGAACTGATCCAGCCCATCGGATGCACGTGGTTGGTATGGTATCCCTGCGTACGGAGGCGGCAGGACCAGGACCCGATGAAGTCGAACTCGCCGGAGTCGGAGGCAGACAGGCGCTGGCTCATGGGATGGGCTGCGTCCGGCGGCAGGTCACGGATGTAGTCCGCGACGGCCTCGCGGATGGCGCCGCGCAATTCGCGGATCAGGGGCGATCTTTCGGCGAACAGGTAGCCGGGCGTCTGTGTACCGCTGCGCAGGGTCTGGTCGATCGGCTCGTTGCGGGTGGTGTGCAAGGCATCCAGTTCCCGCGCCAGGGCTTCGTTGAAGCTGCGCACGTCGGCAAAACCGGACGGCGGCTTGATATCGTAGGTCCTGACGTAGCGGGCCAGGTCCATCAGGGGCTGATAACGGCTGTCGCCGAGCTCGCGATAGGCCAGCGCCTTGGCCGCGAGTACCAGCTGGTCCTGGGGGTCGAGCGCATGCGCCTGTTCCAGCACGCGCCGCGCCTCGCCCGCCTGGCCATCGCGCAGCAGGGTGAAGCCTAGCTGGTGACGGTGCGTCATCTGCTGCGGCTCGAGAGTGATGGCGTCTTCGAAAAATGCGTAGGCCTCTTCGAAGCGCTTCTGCGCCGACAGCGCCATCGCCAGCAGGCCGAGAATGTCGCCGCGCTCCGGGGCCAGCGCGCGCGCGCGCCAGAGCAGCTCTTCGGCGGCGCCGAAGTCCTCACCGCGTACGCGGATCACCGCCTCGCAATGCAGCAGGTCCGGTGTCGCGCCGAGGCGCTGCCGGGCGTAACCGAATGAACGCAGGTACAGGTCGCGACGGCCGGCGGACCAGGCCAGGCGGTTGATCTGCTCATGCGTCTCGGTCCGCTCGGGCCGCAGTTCGATGGCATGCCAGTAGGCCGCCAGGGCATCGTCATGGCGCCCGGCATTGCGCAAGGCATTGGCCGTGGCCAGGACCGCATCGAAACTGTCCGGGCGCAGCGTAGCAGCGCGTTGCAGCGTGGCCAGGGCCTCGTCGTGCCGGCGCAGACTGGACAGTACGTTGCCGCGATAGTACTGCGCGTCGAAAAAGTGTGGGCTGACGGAAACCGCACGGTCGAGATCGACCAGCGCTTCCTCATGTGCGCCGCGCTCGCTCAGGATGGCGCCGATGCGGGTCAGGGGACGAGGATACCGGGGGTTCAGTGCGGCCGATTTTCGATAGGCGGACAGCGCCTCTTCGCCGCGGCCGGCATCCTCCAGCAGCACGCCAAGGTTGTAATGCACCTCCGCGTGATCGGGCCGTGCATCGAGGGCCTTGCGGTAACAGATTTCAGCTTCCGCGGTGAAGCCGCTGGCGTGGAGCAGGGCGCCGTAGCTGTTGTGCAGGTCGGGGTTTTCCGGCGCCAGATTCAAGGCGTGCCGCAACAGGAGTTCGGCTTCGCCGGCCTCGCCGCGCTCGCGCAGCAGCAGGGCCAGGTTATGCAGCACTCTGAGGTGATCGGGATAGCTCAGCAGCAGTTCGCGGTAAATCAGTTCGGCTTCCGCCGGCTTGCCGCCAAGTTCGAGGCTTTCCGCGCGCTGCATCGACCGGTTCAGATCGGGTGGCGTCGCCTGCGGAGGAGGAGCGGGATTTATTGGTTGGACTGAATCGTTCATGGTTGAAACCGGTCACGGCAATCCTACACCGTGCCGAGGATGGCGGAGCGGATATTTATTCCCCGCAGGGAGCGCCATGCCGGTGAATCCGGCGGCGGGCGCCGCGGAAATCGAGACCATCCGAAGTCGATGACCCAATGAAAAACGGCGGCTCCGAAGAGCCGCCGTTGAGATGACAACTTGCAATGCGGCTTTTAGAAGTCCGCCGTCACACCCACGAACAGCACGCGACCCAGGGCGTCATAAACGTTCGGGTAGGTATTGGCGTTGCCGAACGGCGGCGACGAAATACCGAGGGTGTTGGTATCGACCGTCGGAGGCGTCTGGCCGCCGACGTTGCTGATACCGGCGCGCAGGGTGATGTTTTCCTTCTGGATCGGCAGGGTGTAGGTACCCGACAGGTCCAGATACTGCTTGGCGCCCAGCTTGTTGTCGGGGATGTCCACCACGCCGTTGTTCAGGTTCGGGTCAGCCGAATTGGAATCCAGCTTGACGCCGCCGAAATAACGCCAGTTCGCCGACAGCGTCAGACCGAACGGGGAAATCCAGGTGAAACGCATCTTGTGGCGATAACGCGGATCCGGGACGCCGCAGGTCGGACCATACATGCCGGCGCAATTGTACAAACCAGAGCCAGGTGCGGCTTCCTGCTGGAAGCTCTGCGTCCAGGTCGCGACATAGTTGACCGTGAACTGACCGTTGTTGCCGAGCATGATGTCACGCAGGCGGATACGGTAGTCGGCTTCGACGTCGATGCCCTTGGTACGCAGCGATCCCGTGTTCAGGAGGAAATTGTCGAAGTAGCCGGCGCCGGTGTTGGTGTCGCCGGACAGGCCGCCGTCGATCGAACCGCGGTGGAAATCACTGCACCCGATGCCAGCAGTGACGCACTGGTTGAACTTGCTGGTGACCGAGTTGATGCCGATGGCGCCGTCGATGTAGATGTCGTGGTAGTCGATAGAGATGGAGAGGTTCTTCACCATCGTCGGCGTCAGCACCATGCCGATCGAACGGGTGATGGACAATTCCGGCCTCAAAGCAGTGCTGCCGCCGCTGTTATCGTTACACTGACCGGAGTTGCAAACCGGGATGTTGCCGTACTGGGCAGGGGTGACACCGGTCTTCTGGCAATTCGGCAACGATGCGGTCGGGGAGGATCCGGAGCAGGGATCGGAACCGCCGATGAGGCCGAACGCCGCAGGCGAGAACAATTCGGCGACCGACGGCGCACGCGTGGCGCGGGCGAAACCGGCACGGAACAGCACATCGCTGACCGGCGCAAATTCCAGGCCGGTTTTCCAGGTGTGCGCGTCGTTGGCGGTGCTGTAGTTGGCCCAGCGGTACGCGGCATCGATTTTCAGCAACTTGGCGCCGGGCAGATTCTCGATGATCGGTAGCTGCATTTCGGTGAAGAGCTCGGGCACCTGGAAGGCGCCGCTGACCGCCGGGCTCGGACCACCCACGCCGCCCAAGGTGCCGGCGGCAACCAGGGAATCCGGCGCATAGTTGAGCGATTCGGTGCGGTACTCGTAGCCGCCGGACAGGCCGAGGCCGTTCTTGGCCAAGGGGCTGGTGACGCCGTAGCGTCCCAGGTCCGCGGTGACGGAAGACGTCAGCACCTGCTCGACCTGGCTGGCCTGGGCGAAGCCGTTGGCCCGGATGTAGGCCAATTGGGCGGCATCGATCTTGTTGGCCTGGAACAGGTTGAGCGGTACGCAGGCCGGATCGGTGCCGTTGTAGACCGATTGGCACTCCGTCTTGCCGGCGAGCGGGTTCGGCTTTCCACTCGGCAGCAGGGTCGGGCCCACGAGCACGTCCAGTGCCTTGGCGGCGTTCGTCGTGTTCAGGTAGTTCAGCGTGCCGCTGGAGTAGACGACGGTGCCGTACTGGTAGGACACGTCATAGCTCACGCCATCGATGATGTCGCCGCGCGCGCCCGTCTGGATGCGGAACTGATCGTGCCGCAGATCCGAGATACGCGGGCCGATTTCGGTCAAGCGCTTGCTGATGGTGACCGTGGCCAGACCCGTACCGCCGGTGAGGTCGGGCAAGGGCGCCGTGCCATTACCATTCGTGGTACCCGGCAAGTCAAATGCGCCACCGCAGAGATTGGCTGCATCCGAGGCGGTCAGCAGGGTGCTGTTACAGGGAACAGTGGCGGTAGTGCCGAACAGGCCGGTGGGCGCGACGGCGGCAACCGTGTGGTTGTCCATGAACATCGCACTGCCATAGACATCGATATGGCTGTTGAGCTGGTCATGGGCAAAGCCGCCGAGCGACCAGCGCTTGTCCGGACGCTGCAGGTAGTTGTACGGAGCGAAGTTGAAATGCTCGTTGCCCTGATACGCGATCAGTCCGGCATTGCCGTTGGGATTGACGTAATAGGTCGTATATTTCAGGCGTTTGGGATCGCCCTTCGGCAGGGCGGCATTGTAGGCGGTACGTCCCGCGCTGGCGAACTTGGTGTCGACGATGGTGCCGGAACCACCGCAATAGTGGTAGTCGTACACGCCAGGGGTGGTGCTGTAGCCGGTACCGAGGGCGCAGGAGGAATATCCGCGCTGGCCTTCGTTGACGGCTTCCATCTTGGTATAGCCGGCGTACAGGGTCACGTTGCCCTTGCCGCCGGCGAAGTTGTTACCCCAGATCAGGGTGGTGTCGTAAGTGCTGCCGTCGCTGTGGTCGGTGCGGCTCGTCTGGGCATCGACGCGGAAGCCCTGGAAGTCCTTCTTCATGATGAAGTTGACCACGCCGGCGACCGCGTCCGAACCGTAAATGGCGGATGCGCCGCCGCTGACGATGTCGATGCGATCCACCAGTGCCGCCGGGATGAAGTTGATGTCGGCGGAGGGCGGGGTCTGCAGCGGGTCGCCCGGCATCAGGCGCTTGCCGTCGATCAGCACCAGGGTTTCCTGCGGGCCGAGGCCGCGCAGATCGACCGTGGCGGTACCGGTCGCACCATTCGAATCGTTGGTGCTGAACCCGGCGAACGTCTGCGGCATGCTGTTCAGCAGCGTTTCGACGTTGGTGGTGCCTTCCAGCTTCAGTTCCTTGTCGTCGATGACGATGAGGGAACTCGAACTGGTCAGATTTGCTGATTTGATACGGGTGCCGGTGACCTGGACGCCCTGCAACGCGGTTGATTTTGCACCATCAGAATCCTGCGCTTGGGCCCCACCGGCAACGGTGCCCGCTCCCGCAATAAACGCCAACTGTACGGCAAGCCGCAGCTTGCCTTCGGCACTGAGTTTCATTGTTTCTCCCTAGTTCAGAGTCAAAGCGCCATCAAAAACTAATTGAACGATTTGGCAAATCGCGGGTCTGGCGCCCGATTACCAGCCGAGAATAGCGACGCGGTCTACAGCAGTCAAGCAATTATTTCACCCCTATGACGCCGCCGGTTCCAAGCTCCAAGAAGGGGCTTGAGCGATGATTTTGCGCACTATTTTTGTTGGCGGCGCACCAGGAAATGGCAGGCCTGCCGAGGCGCAGGCCTGCAAACAAACTCATCGAGCCGGGTCGATTTTTTACTTCGAACCGAGCCGTTCCGGAAACAAAATCGTGCCGGAACGCGCGTTATGCGGCTGGCTTTGTCTCGTTGATGATTTCGGGAGGCAGGAAATAGCTCTCCAGCGCCACCTTGTCGTTCTTGTCGAGCAACTCCGGAAAGCGCAGGTTGGGGAGCACCTGCACTGCGAAAATTTCATGTACGCCCTGGGTGAAACGGAAGGTGCCGACGTGCGTGCCGTCCAGGATATTGACGATCCACACGCCGCAGTTGCGCTCCTCCTCGGCGATGGGAATGCCGCTGAAGGTGCCCGTCTCGCGAATCTGCGAAATGCCGACGAAGGCGAGAGGTCCGTAAAAATCCACTCCGCGCGTGAAGCCGGGGAATTTGAAGATCGCCTTCAATTCACCTGTGGCCGGGTCAACCCTGGACAGCGTTCCCTTGCCGGATTCGCAGACCCAAAGATGGTCCGCATACCAACGCGGCGAATGCGGCATCGATAGGCCGCGAAACAGGGTTTCGCCCGTCGCAAGATCGATCAGGACCCCACCATCGGCCTTGTTCTGGCGCCAGCCGTTCGGCGCGTCGCTTTCACCCAGGGCAGTGACATAGCGGGGCTTGCCGTCGCGCATGCCCAGGCCGTTGAGATGGCAGCGGTCTTCCGCGGCAAAGCCGGTGATGAACTTGGGACGCCAGACCGGAGCAAAACTGGTCGAACCATCGATGGTGCAGAGCGCGGAAAAGCGGGTGTTGATGAACCAGATTCTCTGCTCCGAATCGAACGCCATTTCATGGATGTCGATGGCGCCGGTCAGATGTCCGTAGCGCTGCACGAAACAGGCATCGTGTTTGTCCGGCGGGTCCAGTCTGCTGATGTTTTCCGGAACGTTGGCGTAGAAAAGGATCTCTCCCTGCACGCCTATGGCAAGGCCGCTCTTGCCCAGCGCAATGCCCATCGGCCGTGGTACGTCGCGATAGTGTGCATTGACGTTCCCGCCGTCGTTGCGCGCCAGCACCAGCTTGCCGGCCTGATAGGTGCTGATCAGCAGCGAGATGCCGTGCTTCTCGAGCAACTGCCCGAGACCGGGCGATTGCTCCGCTTTAGGCCCAAGGAGTTCCTCGGCTTCTGCCGGCTCGGCAGCCGGCGCCGCTTCGGTGGGGGCGGTTACTTCAGGGTCTTGTTCTGACATGGCGCGAGAATGGGTCTGGATGGTGGGACGACCGCGGACTGCAAAACAACCAGTGCCGGGGCGCGGCGGTGAAAACCGGTTCCGGATCGTGGCGGTGGCAGGAAGAGCGGATCATGAGACCTGCACTCTACCGAAAATGGCGAATCGATTCCCGGAATCAGGGGGATGGTTTAGCGCCGGCCGCCGGCATGGATGGCGCCCCCGCAGTGCGATGCCGGGCGTGACGAAGCCCAATGACCGGATTGGCGGATTCCCCGGGCACCAACGAAAACGGGCGCCGAAGCGCCCGTTTTCCTGCAACTGATGAAGCTTAAGCGGCCGCAGTCTCCGCGTCCTCGCCCATCGGACGGTCAACCAGTTCGACGTAGGCCATCGGCGCACTGTCGCCGGGGCGGAAGCCGCAGCGCAGGATGCGCAGGTAGCCGCCGGGG
>JAQGNS010000500.1 GCA_028291705.1 Nevskia sp. | reverse complement strand
GATATGAGTGGATTCCTTCCTGGGCTTTACCTTAGTTGCGATAAGTTGCGCGGGCATTTCAGATTGTTGACAGCTCCGGGGCGAGTGATCCTGGTCACGCTGCTGCTGGGCGGCACCGCCTGCTCCCAGCCGCTGCCGGAGCAGCTGGCGGCGCTGCGCGCCGGCCGCGACGCGGCGACGCCCTGCCAGGAGCGCTTCCACGAGGAATCGCAGACCTATGCGGACTGCGTGCGCTATGTCGCCCAATCCAAACCATCCAATGCATCCGGCGGTACGACGCAGCGCGACTGGTTTCGCCTGGGCGCGCTCTACACCGGCTGGGTGCACGCCGACATGGTGGGGCAGCAGGGCGACGCGCCGGCCGACCAGGCCGCGCACATGCTTCTGGGAGAGGCTTTGCAGCTGCAACAGCAGTTGCACGCCACGGATGCGCAACTCTGCGAACTGGTCGGCGTGCCTTGCGCGAATCTGGACAACCGCAGGCGCGAGCTGCTGGGTACGCCGGCGAAGCCGGCCTAGGCGCAATCCACGCGCAGCGCCGCTCCACGGCGGCATTCCGCCAAACAAAAAGGCCGCAGCCGTTTTAAACGGCCGCGGCCTGTCGCACTGCCGCCGTGGCGGTCAGCGCGTGGTGGACGTCGAGGTGGACGTGGCGGTGCCGCTGCCGTTGTCGCTGGACGAGCCGATCACCACGCCGATGATGGCGGCGATAGCCGCAGCACCGCCCGCCGCGACCAGCAAGCTGCCGCCGGCGGCTGCCGATGCGGCGGTGGCGCCGCCCGCGGCCACGCCGGTTCCGCCCGCCGCGGCGCTACTGTTGAGGAACGCCGGTATGCCATTGAGCAGGTACTGGGTGCCATCGGCCAGGGTGATGGCGTACTGGCCGGGCCCCAGGGTGATCGAGTTGCCGGTGAAGGAGGTGACCACGATCTGGCCTTCGTTGACGCCGCTGACCACGGAGCCGGCCACGGTCTTGTTCGGCGGGATCGAGTTCAGCACCGTCGGATCGGTGAGGCAGGCGTCCTCGCACATGGCGATTTCATAGTCGGTGCCGCGGATGCCCATGGTCGCCACCGGCGTACTCATCAGGTAGTGGCTGTAGTCCGCGTGGGCCACCAGGCCGCTGACGGCGCGCAGGCCGCCCTTGAGCAGGCGGAAGAAGGTGGAATCCGGCTGGGTGGCGGCAGTGGCGGCCTGCAACGGCGCCACTGGTACGGGAGCGCCGGGCGCAGCCGCGGCGGCGGGAGTGGGAATGGGAGCGGGAGCGGCTGCACCATATTGGTACTTCTCCACCTGGAACTTGCTGTTCGGCCGCAACAGCACCGAACCCTGGTCGGTGAAACGGATCATGGTGTAGCTGCTGGCGCGGGTCTCGACGATGTCGCCGCCGTAGACCGGATCACCCTTGGCCAGGGCGTGCGCCGGCGTATTCAGGCCGGTGGCCTGGGCCTGGCCATTGAGCAGGCCGATGGTCCCGGCGGGCGCAGCAGCTTGCGCGAAAGCCGAAACCGGCGCGAGCGCCGCCAGGGCGAACGCCAAAGCAAATACTGGAAAACGCATGATAGTCCCCACCCCAATTGATATTGTGCAACCCCTAGCCGGGATCATCCCAGCATCACCCGGATCCGGCAACTTTGGCTGTATACCGGTTCACAATAGCCGGCCCGGATTGCATCCTTTACATTGCTTTACTGCCCGAAAAACCTGCCTCCATGAAAATCGCCACCTGGAATGTGAACTCGCTCAAGGTCCGCCTGCCGCAGTTGCTCGACTGGCTGCGCGACAACCCGGTGGACGTCATCGGCATCCAGGAAACCAAGCTCACCAACGAAGCCTTCCCGGCCGCGGAAATCGAGGCGGCGGGCTGGCACTGCGCCCATAACGGGCAGAAGACCTACAACGGCGTGGCCCTGTTGGCGCGCCACCCGCTGGGCGAGGTCAGCCGCGACCTGCCGGGCTTCGACGACGAGCAGAAGCGCGTCATCGCCGCCACGGTGAACGGGGTGCGCGTGGTCAACGTCTACATCCCCAACGGCCAGGCCGTGGGCTCCGACAAGTACGCCTACAAGCTGCGTTGGCTGGAAGCCCTGCACGGCTACCTGCGCGCCGAACTGGCAGCCCATCCGCGCCTGGCGGTGACCGGCGACTACAACATCGCCCCCGCCGACGAGGATGTGCATGATCCCGCCGCCTGGGCCGGCCAGGTGCTGTGCAGCGAACCGGAGCGCGCCGCCTTCCAGGGCCTGCTGGGCCTGGGGCTGAAGGACAGTTTCAGGCTGTTCCCGCAGGCACCGCAGAGTTTTTCCTGGTGGGACTACCGCCAGGCGGGTTTCCGCCGCAACCTGGGCCTGCGTATCGATCATGTGCTGGCCTCGACGGCGCTGGCGCAGGATTGCCGCAATTGCATCATCGATGTCACCCCGCGACGTAACGACCGCCCATCGGACCATACGCCCGTCACGGCGGAGTTCGCTCCTCAAACGTGATGGGGCTCACAGTAGCCGCCTTGCGCCGCCGACGCCTAGCCCTAATATGTGTGGCATGCGTCACAGTGCTTTCATCCCGCCAGGCCAGCCTGCCCCCCATCGCCGTAACCACTACGATGTGACCGACCGCGTCTGCATTTCCGACCCGGCCGAGGTCTGCGCCGCGGTGGGCGCGATCATGCAGGCGCGCTATCCCGGCATCGACCTGCAGCCGCTGGATCAGGCCTTCACCACCTTCGGCGAGCTCTATGCCGGCTGGTTGCCGGGCTATTTCGGTTGCGACACCTGGTACCACGATGCGCAGCACAGCCTGGATTGCGCCCTGGCCATGGCGCGCCTGCTCGACGGGCATGACCGCAGCGTCGCCGCAGGCAAGCATCTGGGGCCGCGTCGCGCGGTGCTGGGGGTGGTCATCGCCTTGTTCCATGACGCCGGCTACATCCGCCATGCCGGCGACGCAGCCAGCAATGGCGCCGAGTTCACCCTGACCCACGTCAAGCGCAGCGCCGAATTCCTGCGGCACTACCTGCCGCAGATCGGCTATGCGGCGGAGGCCGACCTGGCCAGCCGGGTGGTGCACTTCACCGGCTACGAGATCGCGCTCGACCGCATCGATGTGCCGCATCCGCATGACCGCATGCTGGGCTTCCTCCTCGGCACCGCCGACGTGCTGGCGCAGACGGCGGATCGCTGCTACCTGGAGAAGTGCCGCGATTACCTGTACCGCGAATTCGAATTCTGCGGCCTCGCCGGAGCGCGCAAGGAAGGCGGCCCGACGCCGATCTACCGCTCGGTCACCGAACTGCTGAAACGCACCCCGGACTACAACCACAAGCTATGGGAAGAACGCCTCGACGGTTATTTCGGCGGCGCCTACCACTACCTGGAAGCACACTTCGGCGGCCGTAATCCGTACCGCGAATACGTGCAAGCCAACCTGGCGCGTATCGGCACCATGATCGAGAACGGCTCCTTCGAGGGCTTGCGGCTGCGGCCGCACGTGGTGGGCGCGCCGGAATTGCGCGCCATTCTCAGCCGTGCGCAACCGTCACGGCCGGACCGGACATCTTCGCGAGCGCGGGTAGCCTGAGGCGGGGCTGACGCCCAGCCCTTCAACTCATTTGGCGTTCTTCAACACCACCCGCGCCGTGCCCACACCGCGCGGATCCGCCGCGGCCTGCAAGGTGCCCTGCGCCGGCCGCCACAGCACCGCCTGCATATTGCCGTAGCTGCTGTTCAGCGCATCCAGCTTGTAGCCCATCGCGGTCAGTGCGGCCTGTGCCTGCTGGTCGAAGGCGCCCTTCTCGAACTGCACCTGGTCCGGCAGGTACTGCATGTGATAACGCGGATCGGAGACGATGGCCTGGGCGTCGGCGCCGCGGAAGAAGTCGAGCATGCCGAGCAGCACCATGGTGAGAATGCGGCTGCCACCAGGGGTGCCGACCACCAGCACACCTTTGGGACCTTCGACGAAGCTCGGCGTCATGGTCGACAGCGGCCGCTTGCCCGGGGCGACGGCATTGGCCGAGGAGCCGATCAGGCCGAAGGCATTGGAGTCGGTGGTGCTGGCGGCGAAATCGTCCATCTCGTCGTTGACGAATATGCCGGTGCCCGGCGCCAGGAAGGCCGAGCCGAAGATCAGGTTGACGGTGACGGTGGCGGCGACGCGGTTGCCCTCGCTGTCGATGATCGAATAATGCGTGGTATCGACGCCTTCCTTGGCGGCCCGCTTCGGCTGCCCCGGCGCCGGCAGGTCGGCGCTTGGCGTGGCGTGATCGGGCTGGATCGATTTCGCCAGGGCGCGGCCATACTCGGGCGAGACCAGGCGCTGCAAGGGCATCTCGATGTAGTCGGGATCGCCAAGGTAGGTGGCGCGGTCGC
>JAQGNS010000361.1 GCA_028291705.1 Nevskia sp. | reverse complement strand
CGAGCTGATCGCCCGCCGCTCGCTGACGCCGGATGACGCCGGCTGCTGCGCCGTGATCGGCATGCGCCTGGAGAAGCTCGGCTTCAGCCTGGAATGGCTCAACCAGGAAGGCGTCACCAACCTGTGGGCGACCTTCGGCGACAGCGGGCCATTGGCGGTGCTGGCGGGACACACCGATGTGGTGCCTACCGGCCCGCTGGAGCGTTGGAGCAGCGATCCGTTCCTGCCGCAGATCCGCGACGGCGTGCTCTATGGCCGCGGCGCGGCCGACATGAAGAGCGGCCTGGCGGCGATGGTCTGCGCGGTCGAACGCCTGCTGGCGCACGGACCGCTCGAGGGCCGCCTGGCCTTCCTCGTCACCAGCGACGAGGAAGGCCAGGCGCGGCATGGCACCAAGTATGTGGCCGAGGTGTTGCGCGGTCGCGGCATCCTGCCGGAATACGCCATCGTCGGCGAGGCTTCCAGCAATGCGCAGCTCGGTGACCGCATCGTGGTCGGCCGGCGCGGCTCGCTCGGCTGCAACCTGCGTGTGCACGGCAAGCAGGGGCACGTCGCTTATCCGCACAAGGCCGACAATCCCATCCACCGATTGGCCCCGGCGCTGGCGGAACTGGTCGCCGCCGAATGGGACCGGGGCAACGCGCACTTCCCGCCGACTTCGTTCCAGATTTCCAATGTCCACGGCGGCACCGGGGCCAACAACGTCATTCCCGGCGAAGCCGAGGTGGTGTTCAACTTCCGCTACTGCACCGAGTCCACCGCGGAGGGCCTGAAGGCGCGCGTGCACGCCGTGCTGGACCGTCACCTGCCGCGTTACGAAGCGGACTGGTGGCATACGGGCGAGCCCTTCCTCACCCGCCAGGGCAAGCTGATCGAGGCGGCGCAGGCCGCCATCGGCGAGATCACCGGCCTGCGCGCCGAGCAGTTCACCGGCGGCGGCACCTCGGATGCGCGCTTCATCGCCCCCCTCGGCACCGAGGTGGTGGAGATCGGGCCGATCAACGACAGCATCCACAAGATCGACGAGCACGTGAACGTGGCAGACCTGGACCGGCTCAGCCTGATTTACGAAAATACCCTAGCGCGGCTGCTGCGATGAGTGTTGCGCCCGCTGCCGAAGATGCGGGGTTCCACCCATCGTGGGTGGTGGCCAATCCGCAGGTGCAATCGATCCTCGCCACCAAGGGACCGCGCCGCCGGCTGTGGCTGAAACGCGGCAGCCGGATGGATGCGGTGGCGCAGAAGCACGTTCTCGACTGCGGTGACGATGTGCGCCTGGTCGGCTACCACTCGCACCAGCCGGAAAGCATGGCACCGCGCGGCCTGCTGGTGCTGATTCACGGCTGGGAAGGCCACCATGACTCGGCCTATGTCTACTCGATGGCCTGCCAGGCCTATGCGCTGGGCTGGAACATCTTCCGACTCAACCTGCGCGACCACGGCGGCACCCATGCGCTCAATGCCGAGCCGTTCCACTCGGCCCGCATGGGCGAGGTGCTGGGTGCGATCCGCGCGGTGCAGCAGTTCGATGCGGCACTGCCGCTGGCGGTGATCGGCTTTTCGCTGGGCGGCAATTTCGCCCTGCGGGTCGGCATGCAGGGACCGGCGGCGGGTGTGATGCCGCGGCTCTCCATCGGCATCTCGCCGGCGATCGATCCCGGCGCTACGCTGCATGCCATCGACCAGGGCCCCTTGCTGTTTCGCCGCTACTTCATCGGCAAATGGCGCAAGACCCTGCGCGCCAAGGACCAGGCCTGGCCCGGGCGTTACGATTTCGGCCCCTACGCCGGCATCAAGACCTTCGTCGAGACGACGCGGCGCTTCGTCAGCGACTTCACTGATTTTCCGAGCAGCGAGGATTATCTCGGCACCTATACGCTGACCCCGGCGATGCTGATGGCCTCGGCCTCGCCGCTGGCGATCATCACCGCCCAGGACGATCCGGTGATTCCGTTCCGCGACTTCGCCGGACTGGAAGCACGGGGTTCGGTGATTCAGTATGACGCCCCGCAACACGGCGGCCACTGCGGCTTCATCGACAATCTGGGCCTGGAATGCTGGGCCGAGCGGAGGGTGATGGATTTGCTGGAAGGATTGAGCTAAGCCGCCAGCGATCGCAGCGTGTTCAGGAAGTCGCCTTGGCGCGCTTCAGGACATGGGCGAACAACGTGGGCGCGAAACGCTTGATCTGCACGTACAAATGCTCGCGGCCGGCAATCAGTACATCCTCCCGGTCTTTGGCTACCGCGCGCCAGATGCCCTCCGCACACTGCTCCGGCGACAGGCCCTTGAGGATGTCATCGTCGACCACTCCATGCTTCTCACCGCTGGCGCTGAGGGCATTGACCGATACCTGGGTTCTGACGAAGCCAGGGCAGGCCAGCGTGAACTTCACGCCGTCGCGCCACAACTCGGCAGCGGCGGCCTCGGTGAATCCGGCAATGGCATGTTTGGCTGCGGAATAACCGGTGCGCAAGGGCACGCCGATCTTGCTGACCACGCTGCCGATCATCACGATGTGACCCGCGCTCCGCGCGCGCATGCCGGGCAGCACCGCGCTGGTCAGGGCCACCGGCGCGAAGAAATCGAGCTCCATGATGCGCCGGTAGACGCTCATCTCGGTGTCTTTCAACAGGCTGCGCTGTGAAATGCCGGCGTTGTTGACCAGCACGTCGATGCGGCCGAAACAGGCTTCCGCCTGCCCGGTCAACTCGCCGGCGTCGAACGCCGCGAGGTCGGCGGGCAACAGCGCCACGTTCTGCGGGTCCGCGCACAGGGCACGCACGCGCTCCAGTTCCGGCAGGCGCCGTGCGGTAAGCACCAGCTTGGCGCCGCGCTTCGAAGCCAGCAGCGCCAGGGCCTCGCCGATGCCGGAGGAAGCGCCGGTGATCCAGACTACTTTGCCTGCGAGTTGCGTCATGTTCATTCCCCACACCGCGAAACACGGGACATAAAAAAACCCGCTCGCAGAAACTCCGCGAGCGGGTCCGGTTTGCGACCGTCCGGCTTAGGCCGCCTTTTCCAGCTTCTTGTCCCACTGGCCCAGCGCCGCCAGGCCGTTCATCTTGGCGCGATGCAGGTGGGCCAGCTTGCCGGCGTCCACGTTCTTGCCGCCCCAGGCCTTGAGCGCGGCGGCCTGCAGGGCGCGGCCGTAGGAGAAGGTGAGCTTCCAGGGCAAATTGCCAACCTTGTTCATGGCGTCGAGGTGGGCGGTCGCCAGCTCGTCGGACTGGCCGCCGGAGAGGAAGGCGATACCGGGCACGGCGCCCGGAACGCGGCGGGTCAGCACCTTGAGGGTGCGCTCCGCCACTTCCTGTACGCCGGCCTGGGTCGGGCATTTGGCACCGGACACCACCATGTTCGGCTTGAGCACGATGCCTTCCAGCAGGACCTTCTGGTAATACAGCTCCTGGAA
>JAQGNS010000491.1 GCA_028291705.1 Nevskia sp. | reverse complement strand
GCAATAGCAACTGGTTGGACAGGCGGGTGACGCGCTCCACCGCGCGCGCGCATTCCTGCAACACCGGGATCACGCTATTGCCGGCATTGCCGTGACCGGCATCCTGCAGCGCCTGCTCCATGTTCAGTTTGAGCGAGGTCAGCGGCGTGCGTAGCTGATGCGCCGCATCCGCGACGAAGCGCCGCTGTGCCGCCAGCGCGCTTTCCAGGCGGGTCAGCAGATCGTTCAGCGCCAGTGCCAGGGGCTGCACTTCCTGCGGCACGTCGTCGACAGTGATCGGCTGCGGACGGCGATGGTCCTGCGCCTGCAGGCGCTCGGCCAGCTTGCCCAGCGGCGCCAGGCCGCCGCGGATGCCGAACCACAGCATCAGGCTCGCCGCGCCGATCAGTACGATCTGCGGCAGCAGCACGCTAGCCAGGATTTCGCGGGCCAGCTTGCGGCGCTTGTTCTGCGTTTCGGCCACCTGCACCGTCACCGCTTCGCCGAAGCGCTCGACGGGCAGTTGCAGCGAAGCCACGCGCACCGGGCGGCCGTCGATGACCGCGTCGAACAGGCGCGCGCCCTGATAGTCGACCGCACCTTCGGGATTGTCCGGCGTCGCCGGGAAATCGCTCTGCCCGGCGATGAAGCCGCTGCTGGAACCGGAGACGCGGTAATAGGTGGTATCCGAAACGTCCCACACGAACAGGCGTACCGCCGACTGCGGCAGGTCGAGGATCACGCCGTGGTCGGTGCGCTCCACCACCAACGCCAGCGACTTGGCCGAGTCGAACAGCCAGCCGTCATACACCGTATTGGCGTAGTGCAGGGCGAAGGCGTAGCAGGCGCCGCCGCCGATGGCGAACAGCACCAGCAGGGGCGCCAGCAGCAGGCGCAGGAAGCGCCTGCGCAAACTCTCGGCGGTTGCGCCGGCCGGGCCGGCCGAACCGTCCAGGGGCTTATCCCTGCGGATGCTGCAGCAGGTAACCGAAGCCGCGCACCGTGCGCAGTTCCACCTCGGTGCCTTCCAGCTTCTTGCGCAGGCGATGCACGTAGAGCTCGATGGCGCCATCGGTGAGCGCCTCGTCCCAGTCGCACAGGTGTTCCTGGATCTGCGCCTTGCTGACCACGCGGCCACGCCGCAGCAACAGCATCTCCAGCACGCCCAGTTCGCGCGGCGACAGCTCCAGCGGCACGTCGCCGGCATAAGCGCGCCGTTCGGCCAAATCGAAACGCAGGCCGCCCACGCCGATGTCGCCGCCGGACTTGGCAATGGCGCGCCGCGCCACCGCGCGGATGCGCGCCTGCAGCTCCACCATCTCGAACGGCTTGACCAGGTAGTCGTCAGCGCCGAGATCGAGCAGGCGCACGCGGTCGTTCAGCTCGTCGCGCGCCGTCACCACCAGCACCGGCGTGTGATTGTCCTGCGCGCGCATGGCGCGCAGCAGGGTGCCGCCGTCACGGTCGGGCAGACCCAGGTCGAGGATCACCAGCGCGTAGTCGACCGCGCGCAAGGCCTGCTCCGCGTCGCGGGCGGTGCCGTAAATGTCGACCACATCGCCGGCGCGGCGCAGGGCGCGCCCGAGGCTTTCGGCAATCTGTACATCGTCTTCGATCAATAGCAGGCGCATGGCCCTTCTCCCGGCGGATAAGCCCGTGGGCGCTGACTGTTCGCGGCGTCCACGGGTAAGCGTAGCTTACCGTCTGACAGTCGCGGGAGTCGTAAGGTCCGAGAAAGCCGTTGCGCATAGCCTGCGCGCCGAAAGCCCGCCTTGTCCCAGGCCGGATGTTGAGCTGCCTGTTCATGCGCCGAACCCACCTGCCATTCCGCAACCACCGCCGCCCGCAGTTCCCGGCGGTCGTGGCGCTGGCCGGCTTGCTGCTGGCGGGCGCCGCCATCGCCGATGCGGGCGCCGCTATCCCGGCCGGCGCCTGGACCCTGGACGACCTGGTGACGGCGCTGAAACAGGACAATCCCCAGCTGCGGCAGGCGCGGCAGGACTACCTGGCGGCGCGGCTGTCGGTTCCCCAGGCCGCGGCCCTGCCGGCACCGCAGTTCAGCCTGCTGGAACAGGCCAACACCGGCGGACCCTTCGACTTCAACCGCAACTCCGGCTTCTACGCCTACTACAACTTCAGCCAGCCGCTGCTGTGGCCGGGCAAGCGCAGCCTGGCGGCGGACATCGCCCGGGCGCAGGCCGAGGCGGTAGGGCGGCAGTACGACAGCCTCGAGCTGCAACTGGTGTCGCAACTCAAGCTGACCTATTACCAGCTGATGGCCTTGCAGGACCAGTTGCATTTCATGGACCAGGACCTGCAAAGGCTGGAGCAGATCAAGGCCATCGCCAAGGTCCGCTATGCCAACAATGCCGCGGCCTACGTCGAATTCCTCAACGCCCAGGTGGCGGTCGGCGGCCTGCAGAACGGCCGCTACGCCCTGGACAAGCAGGTGCAGGGCGCCAGGGAGCAGCTCAACGCCCTGCTTGGCCGGGCTTCGCAGACGCCCTTGCAGGTGCAGGACCAGCAGGACAGTCCGCACCTGCCGACGCAGCCCCTGGACCGCCTGATCGAGCTGGCGCAGAAGAACAACCCGGCCATCGCCGGCGGCGAGTTCCAGGTGGAAGCGGCGGACAAGGGAGTAGCGCTGGCGCATAAATCGTTCTGGCCCGACTTCCAGGTCAGTGCCGGCAGCTACGCCGATCCCTCGGTGGTGCAGCTGCAAACCATGCGCATGTATTCGCTGGGCATCAGCTTCAACCTGCCGAGCTGGGGTTTTGCCAAGGAAAAAGCCGGTCTGGGCCAGGCGCAGGCCCAACTCGAAGCGGCGCAGGCCGGGCAGCAGGCCAATCTGCAGCAGGTCGACCTCGGCGTGGCCAACGCCTACCACAGCCTGGAAACCGCCCTGCGCCAGCTCGGCTTCAACCGCGACCAGCTGCTGCCGCAGGCGCAGATGGCCTACCGGCTGGCCCTGGACAGTTATGGCAGCAGTGGCAGCCCCGGGGGCACGGGCTTCTCCGACCTGCTCACCGCGCAAACCGGCCTGCGCGACACCGAGCTGAGCCTGATCCAGGCGCAGAACGCCGCCGTACAGGCCTATGTCTCCCTCGCCGCCGCCATCGGCAAAGACCCGGACGCTCCCTGACATGAAAACCTGGCTCTACATCCTGGCGTCGGTAATGCTGGCGCTTGCCGTCGGCTACGGCGCCGGACGGCACGCGGCCACGGCGCCCGCAAACTCCACATCGGCAACGGAAAAAGCCGCCGATGCCGCGGCTAACTCTCCCGATGCGGCCAAGCCCGCTCAGGCCTTCAACCCCGACTTCGTCAAAACTGTCCTGCCGCAGTCGCGCACCGTCCCCGACACCATCGCCGTGACCGGCAAGCTGGCGCTGGACCGGCAGCGCGTGCATATCGCCGCCGCCCGCGTCGCCGGGCGGCTCGGGCGCGTCTTCGTGTTCGAGGGCGAGTCGGTAAAGGCCGGCCAGCCGCTGGCCGAGATCTACAGCCCGGACTTCATCTCCGCCGAGAACGAATACCTGCTAGCCCGGCATTTCCGTGACACCCTGGCCCAAGGCAGTTCGGACGCTACGCTGCGCGACGACGCGGCGGAAACCTTCCGCGCCGCGGCCAACCGCCTCAAGGTACTGGGCGCGGCCGATGCGGACATTGCTAGCCTGGACCGCAGCGGCCAGGCCGGGCAATACCTGCTGGTGCGCGCCCCCATTGGCGGCGTGGTGATCCAGCGCAACGTCGACGCCGGCGGCTATCTCAATATCGGCGACAGCCTGATGACGGTGGCCGACACCTCGACGCTGTGGCTGTACTTCAACAGCTACGACAGCGACTACGCCGCACTGAAGCTGGGCCAGCCGTTGGACTTCCAGAGTAGCTCGCTGCCGGGCCGCAGCTTCAGCGGCCGCGTCAGCTTCATCGCGCCCACCATCGACCCGGCCACGCACACCTTGCCGGTGCGCTGCGACATTCCCAATCCGGACATGCTGCTGCGGCCGGAGATGTTCGTCAGCGGCAAGCTCGGCACTGGCGAGCGCACCGCGCTGGTGGTGCCGCGCTCCGCGGTGATCCGCGTGCGCGACCAGGACTATGTCTTCGTAGAGCAGGGCGGCAAACAGTACCGGCGCTTGCCGGTACAGGGTCATGCGCTCGACGACACCGATTACGCGGTCGTTGCCGGGCTCGACGCCGCCGCGCCGGTGGTCAGCGAAGGCGCGGTGCTGCTCAACCAGGTCAGCGGTTCCTAGCCGCACTCGATGACCGCTTCCGAAAAATTCGTCGATGGCGTCATCAACAACCGCGCGCTGGTATTCCTCGCCTGCGCGCTGCTGTTGTTGCTCGGCGGCTGGTCCTTCCGCCAGTTGCCGATCGAGGCCTATCCGAATATCGCGCCGCTGAATGTCCAGGTCATCACGCAGTGGCCCGGACGCAGCACCCTGGAAGTCGAGCGCCAGCTCACCGTGCCGGTGGAGACCGCGCTGTCCGGCGTGCCGGACGCCGCTTCGGTGCGTTCGGTTTCGCTGTTCGGCCTGTCGGTGGTGACCCTCCAGTTCCGCGACGGCAGCAACGATTTCCAGGCGCGGCAGAACGTGCAGCAGTACCTCGCCCAGGTCACTTTTCCCACCGGCGTGCAGCCCAGCCTGAGCCCGGACTCCGACGCCACCGGCGAGATCATGCGCTACCGCATCGCCTCGGATAACCCGGATGTCGACCTCACCGAACTGAAGAGCCTGCAGGACTGGGAAGTCTTCAAGGAGCTGAAGAGCGTGCCCGGCGTGGCCGACGTCAGCGGCTTCGGCGGCATGGTACGGCAGTACCAGGTGCTGCCCGATCCGGGAAAGCTGCAGCGCTACGGCGTCACCCTGACACAACTGGCGCAAGCCCTGGGCAACGGCAACGCCAACGTCGGCGGCGGCCTGCTGCCCAGCGGCGAGCAGCAACTGGTGGTGCGCGGCGTCGGCCTGGTGCAATCGCTCGACGACATCCGCCGCATCGACGTCGCCGGCAACGGCGGCGTGCCGGTGCGAGTGGCGGACGTGGCCACGGTGCAGCTTGGCCATGCCGAGCGCCTCGGCCAGGTGCAGTTCAATCACCAGGACGACATCGTGCAAGGCGTGGTGATGCTGCGCCGCGGCCAGAACGCCAGCGCGGTGCTGACGCAGGTGCGCGAGAAGATCATCGGCATCAACGCCAGCGGACGCCTGCCGGACGGCGTCAAGGTGCAGCCCTATTACGACCGGCAGGAGCTGCTCGATCTCACCGTGCACACGGTGACGCACACCCTGTTGATCGGCATCGGGCTGGTGCTGCTGGTGCTGTGGGTCTTCCTCGGCAACCTGCGCGTGGCGCTGACCGTGGCGGCGATCATCCCGCTGGGCCTGTGCGTGTCCTTCAGCGGCATGCACTGGCTGGACGTGCCGGCCAACCTGATCTCGCTCGGCGCCATCGACTTCGGCCTGATCGTCAACGCCGCGGTCATCGTCATCGAGAACATCATGCAGCACCTGGAGCGCGGCGGCCGCGAAGCGGGCCTGGTGTTCCGCAGCGCCACCGCGGAAGTGCAGCGCGCCATGATCTTCTCCACCGCCATCATCATCGTCGCCTACGCGCCGCTGTTCCTGCTCGGCGGCGTCGAAGGCCGCATCTTCGAGCCGATGGCCTTCACCATGGGGCTGGCGCTGCTGGCTTCCATCGCGCTCAGCTCCAGCTTCGTGCCAGCCGCGGCGGCCACCCTGTTCGGCGGCGGCTGGGTGGTGCAGGCGCCGCGCTTCATCGAGTGGATGCAGCAGCGCTATCGCGCCATCCTCGAAGTGCTGATCCGCTATCCCCTGCGCACCGGCCTGGTGTCGCTGTTCTTCCTCGGCCTGTCCGGTGTGGCCCTGGCCGGCCTCGGCACCAGCTTCCTGCCGACGCTGGAGGAGAACAATCTGTGGATCCGCGTGACGCTGCCCAACACGGTGGACTTGGCCTACTCGGCGGGCATCGCCGACAAGATCCGCGAGCGCATCGCCGGCGAGTCCGAGGTGCGCACGGTGACGGCGCAGATCGGCCGCCCCGACGACGGCACCGATTCGGCCGGTGTCTACAACCAGGAGTACGGGGTCTACTTCAAGTCGCCGGCGGATCTCGGCCATGCCGTCGACCGGCAGGGCGTGATCGACCGCCTGCAGCAGTACTTCGACGGCATCCCCGGCATCGACGTCAATTTCTCGCAGTACATCCAGGACAACGTCGACGAGGCCCTGTCCGGCGTCAAGGGCGAAAATTCGGTGAAGATCTTCGGCGACGATCTGCCCACCCTGCAGGCCAAGGCCGAGGAAGTGCAGGCACAGCTGGAACAGGTGCCGGGCGTCGCCGACGTCGGTATCTTCAAGGAACTGGGCCAGCCCACCCTCAATCTCAGCGTGGACCGCGTCGCCGCGCAGCGCTACGGTCTCAATGTCTCCGACATCGAAAGCGTGGTGCTCAACGCCGTCGGCGGCAACGCGCAGACCCAGGTGCAGGAGGGCGAGCGCGTCTACGACCTGTTCCTGCGCCTGCCGCAAGGCCCGCGTTCCGGCCCGGACCAGATCGCCCGCCTGCTGGTCGACGCGCCGGACGGCAGCCGCGTGCCGGTCAGCGCCGTAGCCAAGGTCGAAGTGGGCGACGGCCCCTTCTTCGTCTACCGCGAAGGGGCGCGACGCTACATCGCCATCAAGTTCGGCGTGCGCGGCCGTGATCTCGGCGGCGCAGTGGCGGCGGCTCAGGCGCGCGTCGCCGAACACGTCATGCTGCCGCGCGGTTACGTGCTGCACTGGGACGGCCAGTTCAACGAGATGAAGCTGGCGCAGCGCAAGCTCGGCCTGATCATCCCGGTGGCGCTGGCCGCCATCTTCGTGCTGCTGGTGCTGGCCTTCGGCCGCGTCCGCGACGCCGCGCTGGTGCTGATCAACGTGCCCTTCGCCGCCATCGGCGGCGTCGCGGCCCTGTACCTGGCCCACGAAGACCTGAGCATCTCGGCCGGCATCGGCTTCCTGTCGCTGTTCGGCATCGCCATCCAGAACCTCGTCATCCTCATCACCAGCATCCGTGAGCTGGCGCAGAATCCGCAGTGGCAGTTCGACGCGGCGGTGGTGGAGGGCGCCACGCGGCGCTTCCGTTCGGTGCTGATGACGGCCCTGCTCGCGGCCCTCGGCCTGGCACCCGCCGCGTTCTCGCACGCCATCGGCTCGCAGGCGCAGCGGCCGCTGGCCCTGGTCATCTTCGGCGGCATGCTCAGTACCACTTTGCTGACCTTGCTGGTGCTGCCGGTGGCTTTCGCCAGGGTCAATCGCGGGCGCGGCGTGTAACGCGCGGGCATTTTTCCCGTCTCAAGCGGTATGCTGGCGCCGACCTCAGGGGGCCAGATGGCGTTTGCAACATTCAAACCGTTTTCCGGTACGCGCGCCGTCGCGTTTGCGCTGATCGGCCTGTTGACAGTCAGCCTCGCGCTGGGCCTGGTCTACCCGCGCATGACGGCAACGCAGCACCTGGCTGGGGGGCGCGACGGCCCGGTGGCCATGCCCTGGCTGTTCGGCGAAGTCAGCAAGGGCAACCGTCTCACCGTGGAGATGCCGGTCAACTGGCTGACGCCGCGACGCTGGCACATCGTCCCCGATGACCGACTGGTCGAACTGCACATCAACGGCCAACCGATTCCCCTGGACGGCGTGCGGCCCGGCGGCCTGAGCGACTGGCGCTACGGCTTCGATATCGACCTGTCGCCCTGGCTGCATACCGGCGGCAACGAGCTCGAATTCATCGTCGACAACTACGGCTGGAACGGCAGCTTGTCCCTGGACCCGCGACCCCGCTGGCGCTGCCTGCTGCTGGCGGCGGCCCTGCTGCCCTGGCTGCTGGCCCTGGCAGGCGCCTTCCGCCTGCGGCGTTGGCAAACCGTGCTGCTCGGCATCGGGCTGCTGGTGCTGTGCTTCTACTGGTCAGCCACGCCGTGGACCTGGCGCAACTACGACGTCAAACGCTTCGGTGAAACCGGGCACCTCGGCTATGTCGAGTACATCGCCACCCGCTTGAGCCTGCCCTTGCCGAACCAGGGCTGGGAGTACTACCAGCCGCCGCTGTACTACATCGGCGGCGCCCTGGTCTGGCGCTGGGCGGACTGGCTGGGCTTGTCGCAACCGCAGGCGCTGCAGGCTTTTGCCCTCGGCTTCTGGCTGATCTTCCTGGTCGCCTCCACCGCCACCCTGCGGCTGGCGCTGCGCCGCTCGCCCTGGGCGCTGGGCGTAGCCACCGCGGCCCTGGTGCTGTGGCCGGCCGGCATCATCCATGGCCTGCGCCTGGGCAACGACCCACCGCTCTACGCCGCCGCCGCGGTCGCCACCTGGTTCATGTTCCGCTGGTGGCGCGGCGGGCGGCGGCGTCATCTGCTGGGTATGGCGGCGAGCATCGCCGTGGCGCTGCTGTGCAAGAGCAGCGCCCTGGTTCTGCCAGCCGCCGCGGTGGCGCTGCTGGCACTGCGCCTGTTGCGGCATGGAGGCTGGCGCAGGGCGCGGCGGTGGATCGATGCAGTCGCTGCAAGCGCGGTGATGTCCGCGGGCCTGCTGCTGAGCCTCGGCCGCAACCTCTACTACTGGTGGCACGGCCAGATGTCCAACTGGCTGATCGGCAACATCGTCAATCTCGACGCCGATCTGCGCGTACCCAACCAGTTTCACTATTTCCTGCCGCTGGATATCCCGGTGTTTCTCAGCACGCCCTGGCTCGATACCCGGGCCGACGCCACCGGGCGGGCAAACTTCTGGAATTTCCTGCTGCGCTCGGCCCTGTCGGGGGAGTTCAGTTTCCAGGGGACGCTGCATCGCGTTATCGCGTTGCTATGGGGTGTCGTGCTGCTGTGGCTGCTGGCGTTGCTGATCATGCGCGCGGCCGCGCTGCGCTGGTCAACGAAGGTGATGTGGCGCGAGGCGCCGTGGATTCTGCTGAGTGTGTTGTGGCTGGCGAGCGTGCTGGCGGCGCGGATCAGTTATCCATTTTCCTGCGAGAGTGATTTCCGCTTCATCTTGCCGGTGTTGTTGCCGTTCGTTATTGCTTGTGGGCGTGGGGGGCGGGTGGCGCAGGGCTTGTTGGCTATCATGGCGCTGAGTTCGGCACTGTTCTTTGTCACCTTATAGTGATCGTGGATATTTTTGAGGCGTTCGCGTTCTGAAGCTTCGGCGTACGCGCTTGCACGCGGGTCATTGACCGCGCTTGGTGAAAGTTCGGTTCCGCCTTGATGGCGGGTTACTTTTCTTTGGGTTTCGCCCAAAGAAAAGTAACCAAAAGAAATGCGACCCGATG
>JAQGNS010000488.1 GCA_028291705.1 Nevskia sp. | reverse complement strand
GCGGCAGCGGCGAGCAGCATTGGCAAAGCCAGTGGGAGCGCCGCTTCCCGCAGTTCGTGCGCGTGCAGCAGGACGACTGGACCGCACCGGACCTCGACCGCTGGGCCCGCCGCATCGTCGAAACCGCGCTGGAACTGGACGGGCCGGCCCTGGTGGTGGCGCACAGCTTCGGCTGCCTGGCCGCCGTGCGCGCCGAGACCTTCCAGTCCAACCTGATCGCCGGGGCCTTGCTGGTGGCGCCGGCCAATCCGGAACGCTTCGGCGTGGAACGGGCGCTGCCGCAGGTGCCGCTGCTGTTCCCCAGCACCGTGGTGGCCAGCAGCAACGACCCCTGGATGCCGCTGGATCGTGCGCGGCAGTGGGCCGCCGACTGGGGCAGCGAGTTCATCGACCTCGGCGACAAAGGCCACATCAACGGTGAATCCGGTCTGGGCGAATGGGCCGAGGGCCAGCGCCTGATGCATCACCTTTGCCGCCGCATGAACCGCCGCCCGCTGTTCACCCGGCCGGCGCCGGGACATTACGCGCCGCTGGGCTTCGCTTTCTGAGTCGGGACTGTGGGTGGATGCGGTAAAGTCCGGAGACCTCCGGATCGCATTCCAACCGCATGAACAAATTCCGTTCGCGCCAGCACGGCGGCATGCTCAGCCTGCTGCTGGTGCTGGTGGCCATCGGCCTGCTGGCTTATTTCGCGCTGCGCCCGCACACCGCCCGCCAGGAAGCGACCAGCACCGGTAGTGAACAGCAGCTGGTCAGCTGCACCCGGCTCACCGGCGAGCTGATCCAGCGCACCGGCGGCCTCGGCCCGGACTACAAAACCGGCTACGAGGCTCTGCCGCCGAACTGCCGCGGCCTGTTGCCGCCGCCGAGCCCGACTCCCAGCGTCCCGGAATAGAGCCGCGAGCCCTACAGGTCCTCGAAACTGCCGCCACGCCCTTTTCCGGAAGCAAACCGCGTAGCACCGCGTAACGTCTCACCGCTGGCCAGGGTTTCCAGTCCGCGCCGCGTCTCGTTGCGCAGCGCTTCATCCATCCCCAGGTCGAACTGTTCGTAGGCGCTGAGCCGGTCATTGCGCATGCACAGCTGCGGGAAGCGCGTCAGCTCCGCCGCCAGTGCCTCCGCCGCCGCGCGGGCATCGCCGTTCGGCACCACGCGGTTGGCCAGGCCCATCTGCTGCGCTTCCATCGCCGACACCGGCCGACCGCTGAGAATCAGGTCCATGGCGCGTGATAGGCCGATCAGGCGCGGCAGGCGGATGGTGCCGCCGTCGATCAGCGGCACGCCCCAGCGGCGGCAGAAAATGCCGAACACCGCGTCGTCCTCCACCACCCGCAGGTCGCACCAGCAGGCCAGCTCGAAGCCGCCCGCCACCGCATAGCCGGACACCGCCGCGATCACCGGCTTGGACAGGCGCAGGCGCGTCGGCCCCAGTGGTCCGTCGCCCTCTTCTGCCACCCGGTTCGGCTGGCGCCCTTCCGCCAGCGCCTTGAGATCCGCGCCGGCGCAGAAATGCCCGCCCGCGCCCCACAGCACCGCTACGTCCGATTCCGCGTCCGCATCGAAGGCCAGGAAGGCCTCGGTCAGCGCATCGGCCGTGGCGCGGTCGATGGCGTTGCGCACTTCCGGGCGGTTGATGATGACGGTGGTGACGCGGCCCTGCTTTTCGATGCTGACGCTCATGAAGTTCTCCGCCGATCCTAAGTAATCGTAGACTAGCCGCTGCGGCAACAGGCAAACGGGAGACGCGATGATCATCGTCACCAGTGAAAACGTGGCCGGCTACCGGGTCCGCGAAACCAAGGGGCAGGTGTTCGGCGTGGTAGTGCGCAGCCGCGGCATCGGCGGCAACATCATGGCCGGATTGCGCTCGCTCGGCGGCGGCGAGATTCCCGAGTACACCCAGCTGCTGGAAGAAGCGCGGCGCCATGCCATCGACCGCATGGTCGAGAACGCCACCACCATGGGCGCAAACGCCATCATCATGATGCGCTTCGATTCGGCCGAAATCGGGCAGACCATGAGCGAGATCGTGGCCTACGGCACGGCCGTGGTGCTGGAATCGGTGGTCTGAGCGTGTTACGTCAGGCTTTGCTGATGATCGGACTGTTGTTGCTGGTCGCGGCCGTGGTCTGCGCCGCGGTCGGCTTCTATCCGATCCTGCCGCATCTGCTGGTGCTCGGCTTGATGCTCACGGCCGGGATCATCTGGGAGCGCTGGCAGTACAAGCGCACGCAGACCGGCAAGCCTGATCCGAACTGGACAACAACCGGCGAGCGCTTTGTCGATCCGGGCAGCGGCGCATTGACCGAGGTCTATTACGACCCGCGCAACGGCGAGCGCCACTACGTGCAAGTGCCGCGACCCTGAGCGGACGCTGGCCTATCGAATATACGGAGAGTTGTCTTGGTCACTTGTTATCTGCGCTATGTGCTGGACCCGTTCAAGCTCAAGGAATTCGAGATCTACGGCAAACTGTGGATTCCGCTGGTGGAGAAGTTCGGCGGCACCCATCACGGCTACTTCATGCCGGGCGAAGGGCACAGCAACATTGCACTGGCCTTGTTCACTTTTCCGTCGCTGGCGGAGTACGAGGTCTATCGCGGCAAGGCGGCCTCTGATCCGGAGTGCCAAGCGGCGATGCGGTATTACGAAGAGACGCGTTGTTTTCTGAGCTATGAGCGGTCGTTCTTTCGGCCGGTTTTCAGGTAGGGCTCGGCTCCCTTGGCATAGCTCTGAAACCTTGGTGTACGCGCTTGCACGCGGGTCATTGACCGCGCTTGCTGAAACCTCGGTTCCGCCTTCAAGGCGGAACCGCAATTTCAATCTGCGACTTAAACGCCTCGCGCGCTAGCGCGTGCGCCACAGTTTCAGAGTGAGGAAAAAGCAGGCGCTAGCCAACCACCTTCACAGCACCCGCAGCCCGCCGAGCCTTAGCGCGAGCCTCATCAACGGAAGAACCCAGCGCCAACGCCACCCCCATCCGCCGCTTCCCCAAAACCTCCGGCTTCCCAAACAACCGCACCTACGTATCCGGCTCCGCCAGCGCCTCGGCAAGACCCCCAAACACCGGCGCCTTGCGATCCCCCTCCAGCAGGATGGCGCAGGAAGCCGCCGCACCGCGCTGGCGAATGTTGGGTATGGGCAAGCCGAGAATGGCCCGCGCATGCAGCGCGAACTGCGGCAGGTCCTGCGAGATCATCGTGACCATGCCGGTGTCGTGCGGCCGTGGCGAGACCTCACTGAAGATGACGTCGTTGCCGTGCACGAACAACTCGACGCCGAAGATGCCGCGCCCGCCGAGGCCTGCGGTGATCTTGGCGGCGATGTCCTGGGCCTTGGCCAGCGCGGCCGGCGGCATGGCGTGCGGCTGCCAGGACTCGCGGTAGTCGCCGTCAATCTGCAGATGCCCGATCGGCTCGCAGAAGCTGGTGCCGCCGGCATGACGCACGGTGAGCAGGGTGATCTCGTAATCGAAGGGAATGAAGCCCTCGACGATGACGCGCCCGGCACCGGCGCGGCCACCGGCCTGCGCATAGGCCCAGGCTTTGGCCACGTCGGCCTCGCTCTTCACCGTGCTCTGGCCCTTGCCGGACGACGACATCACCGGCTTGACCACGCAGGGAATGCCGATGTCGCGGATGGCGGCGCGGTATTCCTCCTCGGTGCCGGCGAAGCGGTAGGGCGAAGTGGGCAGTCCCAGGTCTTCGGCGGCAAGGCGGCGGATACCCTCGCGGTCCATGGTCAGCCGCGCGGCCAGGGCGGTGGGGATAACGGTGTAGCCCTCCCGCTCCAGCTCCTGCAGCGTGGGTGTGTGGATCGCCTCGATCTCCGGCACGATCAGGTGCGGCTTCTCCAGTTCGACGATGCGGCGGATGGCGGCGCCGTCGAGCATGCTGATGACGTGGCTGCGGTGCGCCACCTGCATCGCCGGCGCAT
>JAQGNS010000485.1 GCA_028291705.1 Nevskia sp. | reverse complement strand
GCCCCAGCCCGTCCCAGATCCAGCCGCCCGCCAGCACGGTGAGCGCGGCGAGGCTGACGTAGGGGAAGTTGCCCAGTTCCAGGCAGAGGAGCAGGCCCAGTTGCAGGGCGGCCAGCAGCAGCATCACCAGGAAGCGCAGCGGACGGCCCAGCACCGGGGAGAACACCAGCAGGGCCCCGAACAGCTCGGTGAACCAGATGGCATAGGTCAGCGCCGGCAGCAGGTCCGCGTACTGGCGCAGCCATAGCCCTGTCGGGGTGGCGTAGCGCTCGAGCTGGAGGGCGTAATACACGGCGCTGCCTTCCGGCCACCATTCCGCTCCGTTTTGCAGGATGGCGCCGAAGAAGTAGACCGACAGTACCTGCACCAGCAGCGCCGCCGAGGCCCAGGACAGGTACTGGTGGTCCTGCGGCGGCGGCAGCTTGCTCAGGGCGGCATCGACGCTCCAGCGCGCCCCCAGCGGCAGGAACAGGCTCCAGAACAGCAGGCAGGCCAGCAGCACGTCGCCGCCGTTCAGCACCAATTCGTTGCGGTTGAGCAGGGAGGCTTCCAGCACGAAGCAGAGCACGGCGGCGAGGCGCGTGCGCCAGCCCAGGAACAGGGCCAGGGCCGCCACGGCCTGCAGCGCCAGCAGGGCGATGGCGAACCAGGTCTGGCCGTTGGCCAAGTAGAGAGAGGCGCGCCAGGATTCGCCGTAGGCCGCCAGCCAGCTGCGCGGCAGCACGCCGCCATCGCTGTAGAGGCTGCCGGCGCCGCCCATGCGGCAGCACAGGTCGACGAACAGCACCGCGCCGAGCGCGGCGCGGAACAGCGCCAGCGTGCGCAGGTCGATGCCGAACATCAGCGGCAGGCGGGAGCGTAGCCAGTTCATCGCCGGTTTATTGATGGGGAGTGGTCCTTTGTTCAATGATATATGCAGCCACGGCGGCCGTCCTGCCTTCAGCGTGGCGGACCGTCCGGAGCCTGTTTGGCGCCATCTTTTTGGCACGAAAACAAAAAGGGGAGCCCGGAGGCTCCCCTTGGGTTGCTGCGGAAGCGGCTCAGCGGCGGGTGAGGTCGCCCATGTGGCCGGTGCCGCCGTCGAGCCACTGGATCTGCTCGGGGGTGGCCAGCTCGTAGTTGATGCCGGTGCCGTCGGAAGTCAGGCAGCCCTTGCCGATGATGCCGAGAATGCAGCCGCCGCCACTGCTGCCGCTGGAACCGGAGCCGCTGCCCGGTTTGGCGTCCGGGCTGTCATGGCCCTTGGTGGCGTCATAGATCAGGTAACCGGCGCCGCCGACGCCCACGGCCAGCAAAGTCCAGTCGAAGAACGACCAGCCGGAATCGCTGCTGCCGCCGGTGCTGGAGCTGCTGCCCGAGCTGTCGCTCTGATGCAGCCGCAGGTTGCGGCCGGCGAAGGTGATGCCGCTGGCCGAGGCCAGGGTCTGGCCGCGGCTGTCGTGATCGAGTTGCAGCACCGCCGGCAGCGTGCCGAAGTTGCTGTTGCCGGCGCGGCTCTCGTGGTCGAGGCGCAGGCCGTAATGCAGGGGGGCGGGCATGGTGCGGTCATTGTGGCCGCCGAAGCTGTAGCTCAGGTAAGCGCGCGCCGCCGGCTGATCGCGGAACTGCTGCTGGTACTGTTCCGGATACGAGGCATCCGCAAAGGCCGCACCCATGGTGGTGGCCGCAATGATGGCTACAAAAGTCTTACGCATCCTGATCTCCCCGCGCTGGCATGTTTTTTAGTCGCGCCTTGCCGCTGGTGGCGCGTTGCCTTTGCACTATAAGGGCCGGTGCGCAGGCCTGACAAGCCCGTCACGGTTCCTCCCCAGGGCGGCCGGGTAGTTGTGGGACAGGGGCCGGGGCGGCATGGAAATTGAACCCCGGAAGGCCCGGGCCGGTCATACCCGGCGCATGTCCCGCCAGCCGTGGCATGCTTGCACCCCCCAACGACGCATCCATGCCACTTTAGAAGATGTCCTCCGATACCGCTGATCTGCCCGCTGCGGGCGAAACCCGGCAACTGTTCGTGGACGGCCCCGCCGGGCGCCTGGAAACCCTGCTCGCCGCACCGCGCGAGGGCGCCCCGGCCGGCATCTGCGTGGTCTGCCACCCGCATCCGCAGTTCGGCGGCGCCATGAGCAACAAGGTGGTGTACGCGCTGGCCTCCAGCGCCATGCAGGTTGGTTTGCTGACCGCCCGCTTCAACTTCCGCGGCGTCGGCCGCAGCGAGGGCCAGTACGACCAGGCGCGCGGCGAGACCGACGATGCCCTGGCGGTGACCGACTGGCTGCGGCGGCAACTGCCGGGGGTGCCGCTGGTGCTGGCTGGTTTTTCCTTCGGCGCTTTCGTCAGCCTCAAGGCCGCGGCCGAGGCCTGGCCCGCGGCGCTGGTCAGCATCAGCGCGCCGTTCGGCAAGTATGTGGAGGGTGCCGCGCCGCCGCCCCATCCGGGCTGTCCCTGGCTGGAAGTGCACAGCACCGACGACGATGTGGTGAGTTACGAGGAAACCATGGCCGCGCTGCAAACCTATACACCGCCGCCGCAACTGGTGCGCTTCGAGGGCGCGGGGCATTTCTATCACGGCCGCTTGACCGAGCTGCAGCAGGCGGTGTTGTCGTTCCTGCAACAGCATTTGCAGGCATGAGGGCGCTGGCGTTGTTGGGGCTGTGCCTGTGCACGGCAGCGGCGGCGGCGGACGGGCCGCCGCGCTTCTCCGTCGGCGGCCTCGACGGCTGGACGGCGGAAAAGATCCTGGGGGTGAAGCCCACCGCGTACTCGGTGGTCGAAGACGCCGACATCAAGGTGGTGGCGGCGCAGTGCGAGGACAGCGCCTCGTTCGAGGGCTGGGCCGGCGCGATCGACCTGAAGCAGACGCCCATGCTGGCCTGGCGCTGGAAGATCGAGCATCTCTTCACCGGGCTCGACGAACGGGTCAAGGGCGGCTCCGACTTTCCGGCGCGGGTTTATGTGATCGCCGGCAAGCGCTGGCTGCCCTGGAGCCTGCATACCCTGGAATACGCCTGGTCCAACGGCGAGTACAAGGCGGCATCCTGGTCCAGTCCCTACTCCGGGGCGATGGGGCAGGCGGTGATCGTGCCGGTGCGCGCCGGCGCCGATGGCGTCGGCGAATGGCGCGAGGAGCAGCGCGATGTGCAGGCCGACTTCAAGCAGTTCTTCGGGCTGGATATCGACAAGATCGGCGCGGTAGCGGTGATGAGCGACTGCGACGATTCGCACGGCAAGGCGCACGCCTGGTTCGGCGATGTGCAATTCGGCGCGCGTGGCGGTAAGTGAGCGGCGCGGCTTTGTTATCCTTTTGCCCGCCGAAAATAATGAATCCCGAAGTGTGAAACATGCTTGATCGATTGCTGGCCCTGCTCGGCGGTACCGCGCCCGCCACCCGCGAAGTGCCGAGCGAACCACTCGCCGTGGCCTTGTTGTTGCTGGAACTGGCGCG
>JAQGNS010000356.1 GCA_028291705.1 Nevskia sp. | reverse complement strand
GCAGGGCGCGATGGCGCCGCTGGAACAGCGGTTGCCCCAGGTGCTGCTCCAGCGCCTGGATCTGGCGGCTGACCGCCGACTGCGTCAGGTGCAGCTCGTCCGCCGCCTTGGTGAAGCTGAGGTGGCGCGCGGCGGCTTCGAAGCCGCGGATCAGGTCAAGCGGCGGCAGGCGCTTTTGCATGCGTGTAGCTCATGTCATATGTTCCAAACGATCGTTTGAAGGAGCCTCGCCGCAGGCGCAATATCCTCGCGCCGCAAAGGCTTTCCGCCATCCATCATTGCATACGACAGGCGCATGCAACAGAGTGCCGGGGCAGCGCGGCAAGGAGCATCCCCATGAACCCCGCCACTACCCTCTCCCTCCCCGGCCGCATGCCGCCGCAAGTCCGCACCGGCAGGCCGCGCCAGGCGGCGCCCGTCGGCTGGCTGCGCCGGCTGCAGCAGACCTATGGCCGCGCCGCCCTGCTGGATCTGCACCGGTGAGCCGCCCGATCATGGCCGGCGAGGCCGGCAGCGGCGATCCCGTGCGCGAATTGCTGCGCGACACCTTCCTGCTGCTCGGCGCCATCGGTGCCTCGTTGACGCTGGTGATGCTGCTGTCGCTGCTCCTGCCCGGCGAGCCGCGGCAGCAACCGCAGCCGCGCGCGGCTACGCCGGCGCAGCCCGCGGCGGAACACCAGGTCGTCGCCAGCGCCGGGCGGAAAGTGCCGGCGTGGCGCGTGGCGGCGCAGCAGTAGGACCCGGCACCGCAATCCCCGGCGCACGAGCCCTCAGGATTGCGGCGCCGGTCCTTGCGACAGTTCGACGCTGCGCGGCGCCGCCAGGCCGCCGAAGCGCGCATCGATCTCCAGCAGCCGCTTCTGCGCCGCATCGCGCCGGCCGCTCGCCAGCAGCGATTCGGCTGGGCGCTGACCGTCAGCCTCGGCAGGCGGCGTAGGCCTCGGCGAAGGCGGGGACGGTCGCCGGCGTCAGGCCCGCCACGTTGATGCGGCCGGAGCTGGCCATGTAGACCGCGTGCTCGGTTCTTAGCTTGGTGACCTGGGCGGGGCTCAGCGGCAGTTGAGCGAACAGCCCGTGCCGGTCGCCGAACGACCGCAGCGCCGGCCCGGCGGCCGCGAGCGCCCGACGCACCTCGACAAGACGGCGGCGCATGGTGTCCAGTTCCATCCGCCAGCCGAGGGTCAGGGTGTCGGACTCCAGGATGGTGCGCACGACGGCCGCCCCGTGGTCAGGCGGCATCGACCAATGGCCGCGGGCGAGGAGCTTGGCGTTGGCGGCCGCCAGATCCAGCCGTTCGGCGTTCGCCGATACGATGAACAGCGCGCCCACGCGCTCGCGATAGAGGCCGAAGTTCTTGTCGCACGAATAGGCCAGCAGGGCGTCGGGGGCGGCCTCGACGACGAGCCGCATGCCGGCCGCGTCCTCCTCCAGCCCCAGACCCAGCCCCTGGTACGCCTGGTCGATCAAGGGCGTCAGGCCGCGCGCCGAGACGGTGTCGGCGACCGCGCGCCACTGGTCTGGCGTCAGGTCGGCTCCGGTGGGGTTGTGACATCCGGCTTGCAACAGCACGGCCTCGCCAGGCTGGGCCGTGACCAGGGCGTCCATCAGTTCGTCGAAGCGCACGCTCTGCGTCTCGACGTCGAAATAGCGGTAGGAGACGGTCTTGAGACGGCTGGCGTCAAAGATCAGCGGATGGTTGGGAAAGGTCGGCCCGCCCAGGAAGATCCGCGCGCCGGGACGGGCCGCGGCCAGCAGGTCGGCGGCCAGGCGCAAGGCGCCATTGCCTCCCGGCGTCTGCAGCCCGAAGACGTTCGCCGGGGCGTTCGATCCGAAGAGGATCGGCGTCAGGCGTTCCAGGAACCCGACGTCGCCCTCGGCTCCCAGATAGGTCTTGGTCGTCTGCGCGTCGAGCAGCCGGGCTTCGGCGGCCTTGACGGCTTGGAGCACGGGCGTGGCGCCTTCTGCGTCCCGATAGACCCCGACGCCGAGATCGAGTTTCCCGGCCCGCGGGTCGGCGCGATACTGGCCGGTGATCGACAGCAGCGAGTCCGCGGCCTGGGGCTTCAGCGCGCCGAACAGGCCTTCGGCTACAGGTGAAGTGGTCATGCGGAAAAATCCTTGATGTAGCGCTCGAACTTGCCGGACATGTCGCGGAAGGCCTCGCGATCGGCGGGCGGCTCACCCTTTACGGTGATGTTCGGCCAGAGCGACGCGTAGTGGGTGTTGATCGCCAGCCATTTGCCGCTGGCGTCATCGGGTCCGGGAATGATCGCATCGACCGGACACTCCGGCTCGCAGACGCCGCAGTCGATGCATTCGGTCGGGTTGATGACCAGGAAGCTGTCCCCCACGTAGAAGCAGTTGACGGGACAGACCTCGACGCAATCCATGTACTTGCAGCGAACGCAGGCGTCGGTAACGAGATAGGTCATGGGAAGACTCGCGATTGTGTGGGAGCGACGGTGGGCGGTCGCGACTAGGAGTCGACGAAGGCCCTTTCGATGACGAAGTCGCCGGGGCTGGCCAGGGAGCCTTCCTCGAACCCCCGCGCCAGCAGGACGGCCTTGGCGTCCCGCAGGAAGGCCGGCCCGCCGCAGATCATCACCCGGTCGGCGGCCGGGTCGAACGCCGGCGCCCCGATGTCCGCGAACAACCGGCCGCTCTCGATCAGGTCGGTGATGCGGCCGGCGTTGCGGAAGTCCTCCCGGGTGACCGTGGGGTAGTAGATCAGGCGCTCGCCGATGAGCTCGCCGAGATCGGGATCGGCGGGCAGGTCCTCGCCGATCAGCGCCGCGTAGCTCAGGTCCGCCACGGTGCGGCAGCCGTGGGTCACCACCACCCGCGCGAACCGCTCATAGACGTCGGGATCGCGGATCAGGCTGAGGAAGGGCGCCAGGCCGGTGCCGGTCGAGAGCAGGTACAGGGTTCGGCCGGGGCGCAAGGCATCCAGGACCAGGGTGCCCGTCGCCTTGCGTCCGACCAGGACCGTATCGCCCGGCTGGATCAGCTTGAGGCGGGAGGTCAGTGGGCCATTGGCGACCTTGATGCTGTAAAACTCAAGCTCGTTGCTCCAGCTCGGACTGGCGATCGAATAGGCCCGCGGCAGCGGACGGCCATCGACTTCCAGCCCGAGCATGACGAACTGGCCGCTGGAAAACCGGAAACCTGGGTCTCGCGTGGTTCCGAAGCTGAACAATGCGTCCGTCCAGTGGCGCACCCAGGTCACGCGTTCCTGAAGGAAGGGGCTCACGCGTGTCGCCACCAGCGGCGCCGCATCCCCGGTCATTGGAAGCTCGCGATTTCGTCAAGGCGCTTCTTGGCCTTGGCGTGCGCGGGCACCATCGCGTCGGCGGTTGGATGTCCGACGACCAGCAGGATGTAGGGCTTTTCGGTATCGGGCCGGCCCAGCACCTCGTTGAGGAAGTTCATCGGATTGGGCGTATGGGTCAGGGTCGCCAGGCCCGCATGGTGCAGGGCCGCGATGAGGAATCCGGCGGCGATATTGACCGACTCCGGTACGTAGTAGTTCTTGCGCGGCCGCCCTTCGAAGATCCCTTTGCGCTGACCGAAGATGACGATCAGGTACGGCGCGATCTCGAGGAACGGCTTGTTGGCGTCGGTGCCGATGGGGCCGAGCGCCGTGAGCCATTCCTCGCCGGCCTTTCCGGCGTAGAACTCGCGCTCCTCCTTCTCCGCGGCCTCGCGAATCCGGGACTTCAGACCGGGGTCTTGGACGACGGCGAAATGCCACGGCTGGTGATTGGCGCCGTTGGGCGCGGTTCCTGCGGCCATCAGGCAGGTCTCGATGATCTCGCGCGGCACTGGCCTGTTGATGAAGTCACGGACCGTGTGGCGGCGTCGGATCTCCTCATAGAACTCCACGGCTCGCGCCTTCATCTCGGTGTCGCTGAAGCTCATGCGGTCGGGCAACGGAACGGGCAGATAGGTCATGGGTAGCGCCTCAAATAGCCAGACAACATTGCCCTACAATATTGCACTACAATATAGCCTGTCAATAGCGTCCGCAGATTTTCGTGCTATACGACGACGCAGGAGAGACCGATGACAGCGAACCCACCGACACCGCCCGACGACGTCCAGCGCCAGAGTTCCCCGGTGCTGAGCGTGGTCGCCTACATCATTGACGCGGTGCGGGAGGGGCGGCTCTCGGCCGGGCAGCGCCTTGTCGAAACCGACTTCTCCAAGAAGCTGGACGTGGCGCGCGGCACTGTCCGCGAGGCCTTCCAACGGCTTGAGGCCGAGGGCCTGCTCTCGCTGGAGCGGCATCGCGGCTTTCTGGTTCGGACTCTGACCCGGCAAAGGCTGCGTGAGATCTACGAGATCCGCGCCGCCCTGGACGGGCTCGCCGCGCGGCTGGCCGCCCCGCGCTTCAAAGGCGGCGACTCGGAGCTTGCCGCGGTGATCGCCACGCTGGAGTCGGCCCGCAGCCGCCGGGACGTGCGCAGCTTCACCCAGGCCAACCAGGCGTTCCACGCGCTCGTTCGCCGCCGGTCCGGCAATGAGCTGATCTTGAAGCTGCTCGGCGGGCTCGAGCACTCAGTCTACAATTATCAGTTCCGGCTGCTGATCGAGAGCGACGCGGTGTTCGACACCCAGGACGACCACCTGGAAATCGCCCACGCCCTGGAGCGGGGTGACGGGGAGGCCGCCGAAGCCGCCGCGCGCCGACATGCCCAGCACTCGCTCGAAGAACTGCTCAAGCTACCGGACCTGCTGTTCGAAAATCCCTGAGCCCACGCCGTCAAGTCCGCTTCTGTTGAGGGTTTCGGATGCCGGCCCGTGCACGGGGTCTGCGGCCGGCGTTGAGGGCCGGCTTCCGAAAGCCCTCAGGGGAGGAAGCCGCGGTCAGGGGCCTGCGCGCATCAGGTTATGGCGATAGCGGTTGCCGCTGCCATGCTGACGGCGGCCGAATGGTCTGGGCGCTGGCCCCCGTCCGCATCAAACGACCCACATGTCGGCGCCCATGCGGGGTGATCAGGCCCAGCCGCGCGCCGAGCCGCTTAGGGTCTCCATCTCGGCGGACCGCGGGAATGCCCGCCTTGAAAACAAAAAAGCCGGGGCAAGCCCCGGCTTTTTTCTGCAAGCTGCAGCGGCTGGAAATCCTTCGACTCGCCTCCGGCTCGCTCAGGATGACAGCGCCTGCGGCGCTGTCAGTTCCGCTTCATCGAATCGAAGAACTCGGCATTGGTCTTGGTGCCGCGCATGCGGTCGAACAGCAACTCCATCGCCGCCAGTTCGTCCATCTGGTGCAACAGCTTGCGCAGGATCCACACCTTCTGCAGCTCGTTCGGCTCGAGCATCAGCTCTTCCTTACGCGTGCCGGAACGGTTGATGTTGATGGCCGGGAAGACGCGCTTCTCGGCGATGCGGCGCTCCAGGTGGAGCTCCATGTTGCCGGTGCCCTTGAATTCCTCGTAGATGACTTCGTCCATCTTCGAGCCGGTGTCGATCAGCGCGGTGGCGATGATGGTCAGCGAGCCGCCTTCCTCGATGTTGCGCGCGGCACCGAAGAAGCGCTTGGGCTTCTGCAGGGCGTTGGCATCGACACCACCGGTCAGCACCTTGCCCGATGAGGGGGCGACGGTGTTGTAGGCGCGGGCCAGGCGGGTGATGGAGTCGAGCAGGATGACCACGTCGCGCTTGTGCTCGACCAGGCGCTTGGCCTTCTCGATCACCATTTCCGCGACCTGCACGTGGCGGGTGGCCGGCTCGTCGAAGGTCGAGCTGATCACTTCGCCGCGCACGGTGCGCTGCATGTCGGTGACTTCTTCCGGGCGCTCGTCGATCAGCAGCACGATGAGGTAGACGTCCGGGTAGTTGGCGGCGATCGACTGTGCGATGTTCTGCATCAGCATGGTCTTGCCGGCCTTGGGCGGCGACACTATCAGGCCGCGCTGGCCCCGGCCGAACGGCGCGACGATGTCGATGACGCGCGCGGTGATGTCTTCGGTGGTGCCGTTGCCGCGTTCCATGACGAACCGTTCGTCGGCGAACAGCGGCGTCAGATTCTCGAAGTTGACCTTCTTCTTGCTGACTTCCGGCGACTCGTAGTTGATCGTATCGACCTTGAGCAGGGCGAAGTAACGCTCGTTGTCCTTCGGCGGGCGGATGCGGCCGGCGACGGTATCACCGGTGCGCAGCGCGAAGCGGCGGATCTGGCTGGGCGAGATGTAGACGTCGTCCGGGCCGGCCAGGTAGGAGCTGTCCGGGCCGCGCAGGAAGCCGTAGCCGTCGGACATGATTTCCAGCACGCCTTCGGCGAAAACATGATCGCCGCGGCGGGCGGCGTGGCGCAGCAGCTGGAACACCACGTCCTGCTTGCGCGCGCGGGCGATGTTCTCGATGCCCATCGATTCCGCCGTTTCCAGCAGCTCGGCGGCGGTCTTGCGCTTCAGTTCGGCGATATGGAGGGTTTTCGGCGGCTCCAGCGAGCGCGGATCGGTACCGACTTCCTCTTCCTCGATGGTGATGGTGCCATCCTCGCCCACCACCTCACGCCGGCGCGGCGGGGCCGCGACGGCTATTTCCTGCTCGTACTCGTCTTCCATCACATCGACAGGCGGCCGGCCATTACCGTTGTAATTGCCGTTGTGGTTGCCGTTATTGCCGTTGTTATTGCCGCTGTTGCCGTTACTGTTCCCGTTGTTTCCACTATTACCGTTGTTACCGCTGTCACGGTTGTTATTGGAATACTGGGGGCGGCGACGATGCTTGATCATGAAATATGAGGGGGTGAGGCTTGGATTTGGGCGGATGCCCCGCTTACGCGGCCGCCAGATGCGGTTGCACGAAAGCGGCGAGCTGCGCCTTGTGCACGGCGCCGACCTGGGTGGCAGCCACCTGGCCGTCCTTGAACAGGATCAGGGTGGGGATGCCGCGAATGGAGAATTTCGGCGGAGTTTGCGGATTTTCGTCGACGTTAAGCTTGACGATCTTCAGTTTGCCGGCGGATTCGGCGGCAATCTGCTCCAGCACCGGGGCGATCATGCGGCACGGGCCGCACCATTCCGCCCAGAAGTCCACCAGCACGGGAACGGACGACTTCAGCACGTCCTGATCGAAGGAAGCGTCGGTGACGGGCGAGATATGTTCACTCATTTCATGACTCCGGTTTAACCCGATTGGGAAGTCCAAACAGGGGCGGCGGCATGCCGCATGCCGTCGAGAGTGGGGCGGACGCGCAGCAATTCAATGCGCGTTCCGAAATGATCTGATTTAAGATACTGGAAGAATTTCCGCGAATCGGCTGTATGCACGTGTCATTCGTGACCCGGAAGACGCGGCAGCCGCTTTGATTAAGCCTATTTCAATCCAACTGAAGAGCAAATGCAAGCCTCCGACGGCACCGACGCTCCACAATTTGTTAGACCCCAGCATCTGAGCGAGGTTTCGTTCGATAGTCTGCCCCTGCATCCCACCCTCAAATCCGGCCTGGCCACGCTTGGCTTCAGCCACTGCACGCCGATCCAGGCCGCGACGTTGCCCCTGGCCCTGCAGGGCCAGGACCTCGCCGGCCAGGCCCAGACCGGCACCGGCAAGACCGCCGCCTTCCTGCTGGCGACGATGAACCACCTGCTGACCCAGCCGCGCGTAGGCGAGGACGGCCAGCCGCGCGCCTACATGCTGGCGCCGACGCGCGAGCTGGCGCTGCAGATCTACAACGACGCGCTCCAGCTCGGTGCGCATACCGGCCTGCGCATGGCGGTGATCTACGGCGGCACCGGCTACGACTCGCAGAAACAGACCCTCGCCGCCGGCGTCGACATCCTGATCGGCACCCCCGGCCGCATGATCGACTTCTTCAAGCAGGGCCTGTACGTGCTGAAAGGCGTCGAGGTCCTTGTTTTGGACGAAGCCGACCGCATGTTTGACCTGGGCTTCATCGACGACATCCGCTACCTGATGCGGCGCATGCCCAAGCCGGGCGCGCGCCAGAATTACCTGTTCTCGGCCACCCTCTCGCACCGCGTGCTGGAGCTGGCCTACGAGCACATGAACAATCCGGCGCGCATCCAGATCGAGCCGGAGCAGGTCACCGCCGAGCGCGTGCGGCAGACGCTGATCCATGTCGCCAACGACGAGAAGCTGCCGCTGCTGGTGGGCCTGCTGCGGCAGAAGGCAATGACCCGCACCCTGGTGTTCATCAACACCAAGCGCGGCGCCGAGGAAGTGGAAGCCGCGCTCAAGGCCAACGGCCTCGAGTCCGGTGTGCTGTCCGGCGATGTGCCGCAGAACAAGCGCGAACGGCTGTTGAGCGAGTTCAAGCTGGGCCAGTTGCCGGTGCTGATCGCCACCGATGTCGCCGCGCGCGGCCTGCACATCCCGGACGTGACCCACGTCATCAACTTCGACCTGCCGCAGGACGCCGAGGATTACGTGCACCGCATCGGCCGCACCGCCCGCGCCGGCGCCTCGGGCGACGCCATCTCGCTGTGCTGCGAAACCTGGGTCTACTCGCTGCCGGACATCGAGAAGCTGATCGGCATGCGCATTCCGCAGACGCCGCTGACGCCGGAGCTGATGCCGCCGGATTACATCGTGCCGCCGCGCATACATCGCGATCGCTCCGGCAAGCCGCCGCGGCGTGGAGGCGGTGGCGGGCGTCCCGGCGGCGGCAGGCGGCCGGAGCGGAGTACGCGGCCGGTGCGGCGCTAGGAAAAGACCGCAGGCTCGTTCGCCGCATGCGTGCCAACAAAAAACCTTGGCACGCATGGCACGCATGATGAAAAACAGGGGTTTCGACGAGTCGTGTCAGCTTGCAGCCAGCGGCGCGTGGGCCCCTCCCTCGATACGCCCAGCTTTGCTGGGCTACTCGGGACATTCGGTGCAACACCCGCTGCGCGGGCACTCGGGGCGAACGAAGGTTGGTGCTGCCCAGGGGAAAAACGCCTCTCACTCCAATCTACGCAGTAGAGAGCGCGAGAACAAAAAACAGTTATCTCAACCGATCGGCAGCAAATGCTCCAACCGATCCACTGCCGTAAATTCCTCGATCACCCGCTTCGGCTGCGAAGAATCCGGATGCCGGATTGCCACCACCGCTTCGAACCCATAGTCGCGCGCCGCGCGCAGCACCGGCAGGCTGTCATCGGCGAACAGCGCCCGCCGCGGCTCGAAGCCGTTCTGCGCGCGCAGCGCCGGCCAGAAGCGCGGATCTTCCTTCGGCGCGCCGAAGTCATGGGCGCAAAGGATGCGGTCGAAGTGGCCGGCGAGGCCGGTCTGGGCCATCTTCAGCTGCCAGCTGTCGCGATGCGCATTGGTCACCAGCCACAAGCTGCGCCCGCTGGCGCGCACCGCGTCGAGGAAAGCCGTGCTGCCCGGCAGCACGGCGATGCGCTCGCGCACGTCGGCCTTGAGCCGGGCCAGGTCGAGGCCGGTAAGGCGGCTCCAGTGATCCAGGCAATACCATTCCAGGCGACCCTGCAGGCCGGTGAAATGCGGCTCCAGCCGCGAGCGCGCTTCCTCCACGGTGATGTTGTGCGCCTGGCCGTAGTGCAGCGGCACCACATCCCGCCAGAAGTGGGTGTCGAAGGCCAGGTCCAGCACGGTGCCGTCCATGTCCAGCAGCACATGGTCGATGCGGCTCCAGTCGACGATCTCGGCAACGGCGGTATCCATGCCGCTATGATAATCCCGGTCCTCCCTTTCAGCTCCCTCCCCTCATGACGCTCGCCCCGCTGCTCGAACACTGCCTGTCCATCGCCGAAGAGGCCGGGCGCGCCATCCTGCAGGTGTACCAGACTGATTTCACGGTGACGGAGAAGGACGACCACTCGCCGCTGACCCAGGCGGACCTGGCGGCGCACCGCTGCATCGTGGGGCGGCTGAACGCGCTGGAGCCGGCCTATCCCTGCCTCTCCGAGGAAGCGACGGATATCCCCTACGAGACGCGCCGCGCCTGGGGCCGCTACTGGCTGATCGACCCGCTCGACGGCACCAAGGAATTCGTCAAGCGCAACGGCGAATTCACCGTCAACATCGCCCTGATCGACGACGGCAGGCCGATCCTCGGCGTGGTGCACGCACCGGTGCTGGGCGTGAGCTACCTCGCGGCACAGGGCGTGGGCGCCTTCCGCATCCGCGAGGGGCGGCGCGAGGCGATTCATACGCGCGTAACCGCGGCGCGGCCGACGCTGGTGGTGAGCAAGTCGCACCGCGACGCCGCGCTCGACGCTTTCCTGGTCCACGCCCCGGAACACGAAGCGCTGAGCCGCGGCAGCTCGCTCAAGTTCTGCCTGGTGGCGGAGGGTTCGGCCGACCTCTATCCGCGCACCGGTCCGACCTCGGAATGGGATACCGGCGCGGGGCAATGTGTGGCCGAGCAGGCCGGCGCCACGGTGTGGACGCTGCCGGACTGGGCGCCGCTGCGCTACAACCAGAAAGAGGGGCTGCTCAATCCGGGCTTCATCGTCATCGGCGAGCCGGCCTACGGCTGGCGTGAAAAGCTGAAAGCGGCCTGATGAAGCAGCCGGCGCGCCCGACGTTTCGCAAGCGTGTGCAGGGCGTCCTGCGGGAGTTGGGGGCGGACCCCACCCTGCTGCGCGTCCGCGGCCTGCCGCTGTTCGCCGATGCGCGGCAGCTGCGCTGCGTCGGCCTGGGCACGGATGGGCGCGACAAATTCCTGCTGCCGCCGGCCGCCGCCGCCTGGCTGGCGATGCGCGAGGCGGCGCAAGAGAACGGCGTCGAACTGCTGTTGATTTCCGCCTTCCGCAGTTTTGATTTCCAGCTGGCGCTGATCCGCGGCAAGCTGGCCAAGGGCCGCAGCATCACGGAAATCCTGACGGTGAACGCCCCGCCGGGTTGCAGCGAGCACCACAGCGGCCGTGCGGTGGACATCGGCGAGCGCGACATGCCGGCGCTGGAAGAGGATTTCGAGCGCACCGGCGCTTTCGCCTGGCTCAGCGGCAACGCCGCGCGTTTCGGCTTCCACTTGTCCTACCCGCGCGGAAACAGTTACGGTTACCTGTATGAGCCCTGGCACTGGTGCTGGGGAAAAGAGGACAAGGATCAGTCCTGAACGGGATCGTGCCGCTACTGCGCGAACTGTGAAGCAGGCGGCAAAAGTTCTTTCAAATCTGGCGAGGAGGCGGACATGGATGCTCTCGCGACTGCGCAGCCCGGGGTGGATTTCGGGCGCACCGCCACGGATTTCGCCCGGCACCGCGCCGGCTTCCCGCCCTCGCTGTTCGAGCGCCTGCGTGAGCGCGGCATCGGCATTCCCGGGCAGCGCGCGCTCGACCTGGGCACCGGCACCGGCTCCCTGGCGCGCGGCTTCGCCCGCAACGGCAGCCTGGTCACCGGCCTCGATGTGGCGCCGTTGCTGCTGGAGCAGGCGCGGGCGCTGGACCGCGCCGAGGACCTCCACATCGACTACCGCGTCGCCCGCGCCGAAGCCACCGGCTTTCCCGATGCGCAGTTCGACCTGGTCAGCGCCGGGCAGTGCTGGCACTGGTTCGACCGGCCGCGCGCCGCGGCCGAGGTGCGGCGCCTGCTGCGGCCGGGCGGCCGGGTGTTGATCACACATTTCGACTGGCTGCCGCTGCCCGGCAACGTCGTCGCCGCCACCGAGGCGCTGATCCTCAAGCACAACCCGGCCTGGCACCTGGCCGGCGGCAGCGGCATCCACCCGCGCTGGTTCGCCGACCTGGCGCAGGCCGGCTTCGAGGAGCTGGAATCGTTTTCCTATGACGAAATGGTGGTCTACAGCCGCGAAGCCTGGCGCGGCCGCATCCGCGCCAGCGCCGGCGTGGCGGCAAGCCTGCCGCCGGAGCGCGTGGCGCTGTTCGACAACGAACATGCGGAGTTGCTCGAACGCAATTTCCCGGCCGATCCGCTGCGCGTGCCGCACCGGGTATTCGCCCTGACCGGGGTCAAGGCCTGATCCTCACGCCGCTATAGAGCGACTTCGGAAAAATCCCGCGCCTGCGGGTGCTGCGCAAACGGCTTGGCCTTGGCATCGCGCAGCAACTGGCAGGTGTGCATGCCGGCGGCACGCGCCGCATCGAGTTCCTCGCCCACATCGGAGAGGAACAGCACTTCTTCTCCCGGCAAAGCCAGTTCCTTCAGGATGGCCTGATAGGAGCCGGCCTCGCGCTTGCCGCCGATGCGCGTGTCGAAATAGCCGGAGAACAGCGGCGTGAGATCGCCGGCGTCGGAGTGGCCAAAAATCAGCTTCTGCGCCTCGACCGAACCGGAGGAGTAGACATAGAGCCGCTTGCCCTGGCCGTGCCAGAGGCGCAGGTGCACCGGCGTATCCGGGTAGACGTGGCCCTTCAACTCGCCGGCGGCGTAGCCCTGGGCCCAGATCATGCCCTGCAGGGCCTTCAGCGGGGTAGCCTTGCGGTCTTCGTCGATCCAGCGTGCCAGCACCGCGGCGGCGCCTTCCGTGTCCAGGGTGCGGCCTTCGAGCTGCGCGGTTTCGCGGATCTGCTCGGCCACGGCCGGCTCGGCCGCATGCGCAAGCAGAAAGGCATGCAGATGCGCCTTGGCATAGGGAAACAGGGACTGGTGCACGAAGTCGATCGAAGAGGTGGTGCCCTCGATGTCGGTGACGATGGCTTTGATCATGGTGTGCGGATTCTGCCCCATTGCGAAAACGGCGTGGCTGAAACAAAACGGCCGCCTTGCGGCGGCCGTTTTCGGTTCAACGCATCAGGCGGCGTGCTGCAGATGGTAATGCGGCTCTTCCAGGCGCGGGAAGCGGTCGGCGATCTTGTCGCCGGTGTAGTTGGCCACCCAGCCTTCCGGCGTGATGAACAGGCGGATCGCCTTGAATTGCGGCTGTGGGCCCATGTCGAACCAGTGGCGCACCATCGAAGGCACCGAGATCAGGTCGCCGCGCGTGCACAGCACGCCGTGGACCTTGCCGCCGTCGCGGATGTAGAACAGGGACTCGCCTTCGACGAAGAAGCGCACCTCGAACTCGTCGTGGGTGTGCTCGCTCAGAAACTTCTGGCGCAGCGCTTCCTTCTGGGGATTGTCCGGTTGCAGGCCGATGACGTCGACGGACTTGAAGCCGTACTGGTTCATCAGGCGGTTGACCGAGGTGCGATAGGCCTCGATCACCTCGTCCTGGGTGGCGTGCGCGTCCAGCGGCTTGCTTGCCTCCCAGCGCTCGAACTGCACGCCGATCTTTTCCAGATGGGTGCGGATGTCCTCGAAATTGGTGTACGCGGCGACCGGCTTGCCGGACTCCTCGTAAATACGCAGTTCACTCATAAGATTTACCTCCCACTCCATAACTCGCATTCCAGCATGAATTCCAGCGCTTCGACGCGATGCCGCGCCTGCGCCACGTTATCGCCCCAGGCGTAAAGCCCGTGGCCGGCGATTAAATACGCCGGTACTTTCATCTCCTCCTTCATATGGGCTGCGACCCGGGCGCTCAAGCGAGCGATATCCTGGTCGTTCCCGAATACCGGAATTCCGACCTGTGCAGCGGGATCGGGAAAACCGGGCAACAACTTCAGCAACTCGTAGCCGGTCAGGACGATGCGGTCCAGCCGGCGTGACAAAACGGTGTTGGCGATGCTGTGCACGTGCAGCACCGCGCCGATGGACGGGTCATGGCGGTAAAGCTGGGTGTGCAAGCCGGTCTCGTACGACGACTTGCGCCCGGCTTCCAGGGGCCGGCCGTCCATATCGGCCACCAGGAAATCGGCCCGCTTCAGCTCGCCCTTGTGGACGCCGGAAGCGGTGATCAGCATCCGCTCAGACGACAAACGGGCCGAAAAGTTTCCCCCCGTGGCGGGAACCCAGCCGCGGCGGTGAAACAGGGCGCCGGCATCGATCATGGCCTGCGCCAGCGTGTCCTGCTGGAGGGTTCCGGAATCCATCATTCAAGCCTGTGGAGCGGGATGAACACTAGCGGCCAAGCCTACTCCTCCGCAATGACTATTTTTAGACCAAATAGTGAAGCTGGCGCTTAACACTTCGCCGGGAGAGCCTTTAATTCCTGACGCTACGTTCAAGTTGGGGGAAGCATCGAAAAGCAAAAAACCCGCCAAAGGCGGGCTTTTGCGCTGCCGCAAAACGGCTGCGGCTTACTTGATCTTGGCTTCCTTGAACACGACATGCTTGCGCACGATCGGGTCGTACTTCTTGAACTCGAACTTGTCGGGCGTGTTCTTCTTGTTCTTGGTCGTGGTGTAGAAGAAACCGGTGTCGGCGGTCGACAGCAGCTTGATCTTCTCGCGTTCTTTTTTCTTGGCCATGGTGCGCTCCTATCAGACCTTATCGCCGCGGGCGCGCATTTCTGCGACCACGACTTCAAGGCCCTTCTTGTCGATGATGCGCATGCCGTTGGCGGAAACGCGCAGGCTCACGAAGCGCTGCTCGGTCTCGAGCCAGAAGCGATGCGTGTGCAGATTGGGCAGGAAGCGGCGACGACGCTTGTTGTTGGCATGAGACACCGTGTTACCAACAATCGGCTTCTTACCGGTGACTTGGCAGACTCTGGACATGGGAGGACCCGGGAACGCTTTCCGCAAAAGGGCGCAGATCATAGCTTCCCGGCCGCCCGGAAGCAACTCCCCGGAAGGCCGGGCGGCCCTGTATTTACACCCAGCCCCGCTCGGCAAAGGATACCGGCTCGCCCTCGCCGATGACGAAGTGGTCCAGCACCCGGATATCCACCAGGCCCAGGGCGTCCTGCAGGCGGCGGGTCAGGCTGCGGTCGGCGTCGCTGGGCTCGGCCACGCCGGAGGGGTGATTGTGGGCCAGGATCAGGGCCGCGGCGTTGTGCCGCAGGGCGGTCTTGACCACCTCGCGCGGGTAGACGCTGGCGGCGTTGAGGGTACCGCGGGCCAGCACCTCGAAAGCCAGCACGCGGTGCTGGGTGTCGAGGAACAGGGCGCCGAAGGCCTCGTGGTCGAGGTCGCGCAGGCGGGCACGCAGGAAATTCCTGGCCTGGGCCGGGTCCTTCAGCGCCGCCGGTTCGGCCAGTGCCTCCGCCAGGTGGCGGCGGGCGATTTCCAGCACCGCCTGCAACTGCACGAACTTGGCCTGCCCCAGGCCCTTGGCGGCGCAGAACTGCTTCTGGTCGGCGCGCAGCAGGGCACGCAAGCTGCCGAAGCGGGCAATCAGGTCGCGCGCCAGGTCCACCGCGCTTTTGCCGGCCACGCCGGTGCGCAGGAAGATGGCCAGCAATTCGGCGTCCGACAGGGCCTGCGGACCGCGTTCCAGCAGTTTTTCGCGCGGGCGCTCGCCTTCGGGCCAGTTGCGGATGCTCATGCGGCTTCCATTTGCAGCATGGGCGGCAGCGGGCAATGCAGGGCGGCGCAGACGGCGCGCAGCAGCTCCGCCTCTTCCAGAGTGGTCTTGCCGTCGGCGGCGATGGTCGCGCCCAGAGCCTCCAGCAACAGGGACTTGGCCGGCGGCTCCAGCTCGTCGAGCTTGCGCAGGGCGAGGTCAAGGGCCGAGGTCCAGCTCTCCGGGGAGACCCCTTCGTAGACCAGGGTCTGGCGCAGCGGCAGGCGCTGCACGCCGGCGAGGAAGGCACGCTGCGCCGAAGCCTGGTCGTCCTGGCCGAAGCCGGCGACGACGGACAGCAGGCAGCGGATCTCCTCGCCGCAGTCTTCCAGCTTGCGCCGGCCGATGGCGCCGGCCTGGGCCGGGTTCAGCACTTCGGCCAGGTGCACGCGCAGCACCCGGCCGAGGCAGTATTCGAATACCGCGACGCGGCCGTCGGCATAGATCAGCGCGATGACGGTTTTCATCAGCTGCATCAGCTGCTCGCGCGACTGCTGCCGCAGGCTGGGAATGGCGATGGCCGCCAGCGGCAGGCGCTGCGCCGGCGCCAGATCCGCCAGGGCCGGCAGCAGGGCCGCGGTGGCGGCGCCGTGCGCCACGCCGAAATCCTTGTCGATGGCCTGCAACTGCGCGGCCTGCACGGGCCCCGCCGCGGGCTCCAGCAGCAGGGCGAAGACCAGGTCGATGGCGCGCTGGCTGTCGTGCGCGGCGGCGAGCAGGTCGGGCGGCAGGGCCTGGCGCAGGGCGGCGGCGCAGTCGTAGTGGGCGGCCTGCGGCTGCGCCACGCTGGCCGCGAGCGCGGCAGGCGCCATGGCAATACCAGAACCGCCGCGTGCTGCCTGCGCCGAACCGCTGGCGAAATCCGACATCACGGGCCGCTCCTCGTCCTCCGGCGCATACCCCGGCTCGTTCCAGGCCTTGCCCAGTTCGGCCAGTTGCAATGGGTTGAAATTCGGATCCAGCGTCTTGATCCGCTTCAGCAGCGGCGGGTGGGTGGCGAACAGCGCGGAATAGCCGATGCCGTCGCCGAACAGCATGTGCGCCACCTCCTCGCCGTGGGTGTTGTTCAGCCTGGAGCCGCCGCTGATGCCGGCGACTTTCTTCAGGGCCCCGGCGATCCCCTCAGTCTGGCGCGTGAACTGCACCGCCGAGGCATCGGCCAGGTATTCGCGCTGGCGCGACACGCCGGCCTTGATCAGGCGGCCGAAGAACACGCCGATGTAGCCGATGGCGAACAAGCCCAGCGCAATGGCCAGGATGGCGCCGCCGCCCTTGCGGTCGCCCGGACCGTATTGCAGCACCTTGCCGCCGATGATGCCCAGCACCAGGATGCCGAACAGCAGGCCCATCAGGCGGATGTTGAGCCGCATGTCGCCGTTGAGGATGTGGCTGAACTCGTGGGCGATGACGCCCTGCAGTTCGTCGCGGCTGAGTTTGTCCAGCGCGCCGCGCGTCACCGTGACCACCGCGTCGGACGGCGAATAGCCGGCGGCGAAGGCGTTGATGCCGCTCTCCTGCTGCAGCAGGAAGATCTGCGGCACCGCCACGCCGGAAGCGATGGCGATCTCCTCCACCACGTTGCGCAGGCGGCGCTGCGCCGGGTCCTGCGTGTCCGGCAACACCAGGATAGCCCCCAGCTCCTTCGCCACGGTGGCGCCGCCGCCGCTGAGCGCGGCGATGCGGTACAGGGTGGACAGGACGATCACCGCCAGTACCGCCAGCGAGGTGCCGGTCAATATCGGCAGCACCGCCAGCGGCTGGGCCTGGGGTGTATGCCGGCTGAAGCCCAGTGCGGCCAGCACTACCAGGTCGATGGCGCCGACGATGCCCAGCACCGCCAGCAGGAACAGCAGCAGCAGCCCGCGCGAGTGGCTGCGCACCTTGGCCTGCTGCTGGAAGAAATCCATCCCTTATGCGCCCCTGTACTGGTGCCCGGCCGGATGCCGCCCGGGATCACCGCCCCTTCAAGGATCGATCAGGTGAACGAAACCTTCGGCGCCGCACGCATCTCCGGCTTCTCGATCTCCAGCGGCTTGGCCTCGCTGAAGTTGAAGGCGCCGGCGAGGATGCTGTTGGGGAATACCTCGCGCTTGTTGTTGTAGCCCATCACCGCGTCGTTGTAGGCCTGGCGGGCGAAGGAGACGCGGTTCTCGGTGGAGGTCAGCTCCTCCGACAGCTGCATCATGGTGGTGTTGGCCTTCAGGTCCGGATAAGCCTCGGACAGGGCGAACAGCTTGCCCAGCGACTGCGTCAGCACCGTCTCCGCGCCGGATAGCTGCTGCATCGCCTGCGGGTCGCCCGGGCTGGCCTTGGCCGCCTGCAGGCCGCTGACCGCGCCATTGCGGGCGGCGATCACCGCTTCCAGGGTCTCGCGCTCGTGCTTGAGGTAGCCCTTGGCGGTTTCCACCAGGTTGGGGATCAGGTCGTAACGCCGGGTCAGCTGCACGTCGATCTGCGAGAAGGCGTTCTTGTAGCCGTTGCGCGCGGTCACCAGGCCGTTGTAGATCGAAACCAGGAAGACAATCGCCAACACCAGCACCGCCAATACGATCCAGCCACCCATGCGCTTCCCCTTTAAGCCCCGAGAGGCCTCCAAATTAGCATTAAACCGGCCCCGGGAAAGCGGGCCTGCGTCACGCAGGATAGAATTTGCGCATGTCATCAGCATTGCCACCGGCCGCCGCGCCGGGCCTGCGCATCCTCCTCGGCGTCACCGGCGGCATTGCCGCCTACAAGGGGGCCGAACTGGCGCGCCAGTTCATCAAGGCCGGCGCCCAGGTGCAGGTGGTGATGACCGAGGGCGCCCTGCGCTTCATCACCGCCCAGACCTTCCAGGCCCTCACCGGCCGCACCGTGCGGCACAGCCTGTGGGACGAGCAGGCCGAGGCGGCGATGGGACACATCGAGCTGGCGCGCTGGCCCGACGCCATCGTCATCGCCCCGGCTTCCGCCAATTTCCTGGCCGGGCTGGCGCACGGCTTCGCCGACGACCTGCTCAGCACCCTGTGCCTGGCCACCGACAAGCCGATCTACGCCGCCCCGGCGATGAACCGCCTGATGTGGGCCAACCCCGCCACCCAGGCCAACATGACCACCCTGCGCGGCCGCGGCGTGCGCGTCATTGGGCCCGGCAGCGGCGCCCAGGCCTGCGGCGAGGTGGGCGAAGGTCGCATGAGCGAGCCGGAAGGCATCGCCCGCGAAGTGCTGGGGGATTTCGCTCCCAGCGGTCCGCTGGCTGGCCTGCGCGCGGTGGTCACCGCCGGGCCGACGCGCGAGCCGATCGACCCGGTGCGTTTCATCACCAATCGCTCCTCCGGCAAGCAAGGCTATGCCGTAGCAGAGGCGCTGATGCATCTCGGCGCCACGGTGACCCTGGTCAGCGGCCCGGTGCATCTGGACCCACCGGCCGGCGTGCAACGCATCGAAGTGGAAACCGCGCAGCAGATGCTCGACGCGGTACTCGAAGCCGCCAAGGGCGCGCAGCTGCTGGTGGGCGCCGCGGCCGTGGCCGACTACCGCCCCGCCGCCGTGGAAACGCAGAAGATCAAGAAGAAGGCCGAGACCCTGGACCTCGCGCTGACCCGCAACACCGACATCCTCAGCGCGGTGCGCGCAGCGCAGCCCGGGCTGTTCATTGCCGGCTTCGCCGCCGAGACCGAGAAGCTGGCCGAGCATGCGCGCGGCAAGCTGGAGCGCAAGAAGCTCGACCTGATCGCCGCCAACTGGGTCGGCGAGGGCCGCGCCTTCGACCG
>JAQGNS010000476.1 GCA_028291705.1 Nevskia sp. | reverse complement strand
CCGGCGCCATCATCTCCGGCGGCAAGGGCACGGCGGACGAGAAGTTCGCCGCGCTGGAAGCGGCGGGCGTGGTCACGGTGCGTTCGCCGGCCGACCTCGGCGCCGCCATGCTGAAGGCGCTGAAGCTCTGATGATGCAAAGCTGGCGCGGCGCTGCGCTTCACGCAGCGCCGCGCCGGTTCGCATGAGACCGACGTGACATTCGCTCCCCTGCGCCTCGCCGCCGCCCAGATCAATCTCTGGGTCGGCGATATCGACGGCAATGTCGGCAAGATCATCGAGGCCGCGCGGCATGCCCGCGACGAGCTGAAGGCCGATCTGGTCGCCTGTCCCGAGCTGTCGATGCTCGGCTATCCCCCCGATGACCTGCTGCTGCGCACGGCGCTGCCGCGCGCCATCGAGGACGGCGTGGCCCGGCTGCTGCGCGAAGTGCACGGCATCACCCTGGTGGTGGGCCTGCCTGAATTCGCACCCGAGGGGCGCTACAACGCCGCCTGGGTGATCCGCGACGGCGCCGTCATCGCGCGCTATCGCAAACAGTTGCTGCCCAATTACGGCGTGTTCGACGAGAAGCGTCACTTCCTCGCGGGCGACGGCGCCGCGGCCGTGTTCGACCTGCGCGGCGTGCCGGTCGGCGTCTGCGTCTGTGAGGACGTGTGGGGGCCGGGACCGGCCGCGGCGGCCAAGGTGGCCGGCGCCAAACTGCTGATCAACATCAACGCCTCTCCTTACGATCTGTCCAAGCACCACGATCGGGTCGAGGTGCTGCGCGCGCGCACGGCCGAGACCGGTCTGCCGATCCTCTACGTCAACATGGTTGGCGGCCAGGACGACCTGGTGTTCGACGGCGGCTCGCTCGGCGTCAACGGCGACGGTGCCGTGGCGTTCCGCGCGCCGGTGTTCGAGGACGGTGTCTATGTCGCCGGCTTCAACGGCCGCTTCGTCGGGCAGATCGCGGCGGAGGAGCCGGAAGAGGCGGCGGTCTACAAGGGGCTGGTGCGGGCCACCCGCGACTATGTCCAGCGCAACGGCTTTCCCGGTGCGCTGATCGGCCTGTCCGGGGGCATCGATTCGGCGCTGGTGGCGGCGATTGCCGCCGACGCGCTGGGGCCGGACAAGGTCTGGACGGTGTCGCTGCCCTCGCGCTATACCGCCGACATGTCCAACACCGATGCGCGCCTCCAGGCCGAACGCCTGGGGTTGCGCTACTCGGTGCTGCCGATCGAGGCCGCGTTCGGTGCGTTCAACCAGACCCTGGCGGATACGTTCGCCGGGCGCGAGGCTGACCTCACCGAGGAAAACCTGCAGTCGCGCTGCCGCGGCGTGCTGCTGATGGCGCTGTCCAACAAGTTCGGCCAGGTGGTGCTGACTACCGGCAACAAGAGCGAGATGGCGGTGGGTTACGCCACGCTCTACGGCGACATGTGTGGCGGTTTCGCGCCGATCAAGGACGTCTACAAGACCCTGGTCTACCGCTTGGCGCGTTACCGTAATTCCCTGGGCGACGGCGAGGTGATTCCCGACCGGGTGATCACCCGCCCGCCTTCGGCCGAACTGCGGCCGGACCAGAAGGATTCCGATTCATTGCCGCCTTATGAGGTGCTGGACCCGATCCTCGAGGCCTATGTCGAGGACAGCCGCTCGATCGCCGAGATCGTGGCGATGGGCTACGACCAGGCCACGGTGCAGCGGGTCGCGGCCCTGGTGCGGCGTTCGGAGTACAAGCGGCGGCAGGCGCCGCCGGGCCCCAAGGTCACACGCCGCGCCTTCGGACGCGAGCGGCGGTACCCGCTCACCGCCGTTTACGGCGACCTGTAGCGCCCGCGTCAGGCACAAAAAAAGCGGCCGATGGCCGCTTTTTTATTGGGCGCCAGTGCGCCCGGACACCGGCCTACTTGCCGCTCTACCTGCCAGCTTACTTGGTGGTATCGGCGTTGGTGGTGGCGCCGGACTTCGCATCCGCCGGCTGCTGCGGCGGCGCGGGCGTGGGTTCGTCGTGCTTGCCGAAATCCAGGAAGGAGAACAGGCCGGCGAACCAGGTGAGGAAGCCCGCCTTTTCCGGCTGTGGGCCGCCTTGCTGGGTCTGCTCCGCGGACTTGGCGGGCGCATCCTTGGGCTTGGCCTGGGCGGTGTCGTCGGTGGCCGCCGGCGGATATTCGACGGTGAGGCTGACGTTGCTGGTAATGGTGGTCGGCTTGGCCGCGGCCGCGGTGCCTGCAGCCGCGGTACCCGCCGCGGCTGTGCCGGCGGCGGCTGTGCTGCCGGCTGCCGCGGTCGCATCGGCCGGTGCGGCGGCGGTGTCGCCGCCGATGACGTAGGTGCGCTGGTGTTCCGGCTTGGTGGTGTCGAGGATGCCGAACAGGCTGGCGAAACGGGACATCAGGCCGTGGCTGGGAGCCGGCTGCTGATCGTCCGGCGCGACGCTGGCGGCCTGGGGCTGCGGCGCCGGCGCTTCGACCGCGGTCACCGTGCCGGTCTTCGGCGCGGTGGTGTATTCCACCTTGTCCGAATTCATCGCGATGACGGCGGCGGTGTCCTTGGCATCCTGGTCCAGGCCGATCCTGGTGTAGCTGCGCTGCAGGATCTTCAGGGCATCGGCGGTGGCCGGGGCGCCGGGATACTCGGTGATGATGTCGGTGGCGCGCTTGGCGGCGGCGACGTAGGCGCCGCGGGTGACGTAGAACTCCGCCACCGACAGCTCATGGTCGGCGATGCGGTTGCGCGAATACATCATGCGGCGGCGCGCGTCGCCGATGTATTTGCTGTTGGGATAGCGCTGCACCAGCAGGGCGAAATCCTCGAAGGCGCGGCGCTGGTTGCCGATGTCGCGCTTGGCGGTGCTGGGCATGACCGTCTCGAGCACACCCTGGTCGCGGTCGAAATCGGTCACGCCCTTCAGGTACATGACATAGTCGGCGGCCGGATGGCGCGGATGTGCGCGCAGGAAGCGGTCGGCGGCGGTGACGGCTTCATCGGCGTGCGTGCTCTTGTACTGCGCGTAGATCTTTTCCAGCTCCGCCTGGGTCGAATAGTCGGAGAAGGGGTAGCGTGCGATCAGCGCGTCGTAACGCGTAATGGCGACGAGATAGTCGGAGTTGTTCAGGGACTCGCGCGCATGGCGATACAATTCGCTCGCCTGCTGCCGCAGTTCGCGATCCGACAGCTGCGATTTCGTCCCGCCCGGACCTTCCTGTGCGGTCTTGAAGGGGTTTTCCGGACGGTCGGCCTTGTCGGGGTTGGAGCTGCAGCCGGCGGCGAGCAGGCCGATGGCGGCCAGCCGCGCCAAGCGCCCGAGACGGGGCGAGGAAAGAAGGATTGTCATTCTATGGATTCAGAGCGAAGAGCAAGCGGTATAAAGCAATCCCGAGTATAGCCCAAGGTTTCACCCCCATTCGTAAAGACCAGGTTGATTTGTGACCATCGCTGTTGAAGGAAGTGCCCCGCTGGACGCCGAGGTGCCGGAAGAGCTGGACGGCGCCCGCCTCGACGCCGCCGCCGCCAAGCTGTTCCCGGCCTATTCGCGCGCGCGGCTGCAGGGCTGGATCGAGCAGGGCCTGTTGACCCACAACGGGCTGGCGGCGGTACGCACGCGCGATCCGGTGCATGGCGGCGACCGGCTGCGGCTGACGCCGCAGGCGCCCGAGGCGGGATCGGCGGTGGCGCAGGCCATCACCCTGGAGGTGGTCTACGCCGATGCGGCGCTGGCGATCATCAACAAGCCGCCCGGATTGATCGCCCACCCCGGCGCCGGGGCCCCGGACGGTACCCTGCAGAACGCCTTGCTGCACCGCTTTCCGCAGACCGCCTCGGTGCCGCGCGCGGGCCTGGTGCACCGCCTCGACAAGGACACTTCGGGCCTGCTGGTGGTGGCGCTGACCCTGCCGGCGCACACCCACCTGGTGGCGGCGATGGCGGCGCGCCGGATCAAGCGCGAGTACGACGCCCTGGTCAATGGCGGGGTGGTCTCCGGCGCCACCGTGGATGCGCCGATCGGCCGCGATCCGCACAACCGGGTGCGCATGGCGATAGTCGACGACGGCCGCCGCGCCGTGACCCACTATCGGGTGCAGGAGCGCTTCCGCTTCCACACGCTGCTGCGGGTGCGGCTCGAGACCGGGCGTACCCACCAGATCCGCGTGCACATGGCGAGCCTGCGCCATCCCGTGGTCGGCGACGGCGTCTACGGCGGCCAGGTGGTGCGCGGCGTCGGCATGGACGACGGACTGCGCGCGGCGCTGCGGATATTCCCGCGCCAGGCCCTGCATGCGCGCGAGTTGACCCTGCTGCATCCCGAGGACGGCAGCGAACGGCACTTCATGGTGGAGCCGCCGGCCGACATGCAGGAACTGCTGGCGCGCCTGCGCGCGGCCGAGCGCAAGCCATGAGCGATCCCGCGGCCGCTTCACTCGATCTGCTGTTTCCCGACTGGCCGGCGCCGGCGCGGGTGCGCGCGGCCTGCACTACGCGGGCGGGCGGGGTCAGCCGGGGCGCCTACTCCAGCCTCAACATGGGGCGCAGCGGCGACGACGCTGCGGCGGTGAGCGAGAACCGCCGTCGCGTGCACCAGGCCCTGGGCCTGCCGGCGGAGCCCTGCTGGATCCGGCAGGTGCACGGCGTGCGCGCGGTGCAGATGCCCCAGGCGGCACCGGCACCGGACCCGGAAGCCGACGCCAGCTTTACCGTCGAGCCCGGCGTGGTCTGCGTGGTGCAGGCGGCGGACTGCATGCCGGTGCTGTTCTGCGACCGCGCCGGGACGGTGGTGGCCGCGGCCCATGCCGGGTGGCGTGGGCTGGCCGGCGGCGTGCTGGAGCGCACCGTGGCCGCCATGGGCGTCCCCCCGGGGCAGTTGCTGGCCTGGCTCGGCCCGGCGATTGGGCCGGAGGCGTTCGAGGTGGGCGAGGAAGTGCGGGAAGCCTTCGTCTCCGCCGACGCGGCGGCGGCCGGCGCCTTCCGCGCGGGCGCCGTGGCGGGCAAGCATTACGCCGACCTGTTCGCGCTGGCGCGCCTGCGCCTGGCGCAAGCCGGGGTGAGCCAGGTGTCCGGCGGCGGCCTCAGCACGCACGCCGATCCCGCGCGTTTCTACTCGTATCGCCGCGACGGGGTCACCGGACGCATGGCGGCGTTGATCTGGCTGGAACCGGGCGTGTCTTCCTGATGCTTCCGACGGGTAGTCACGAGCAAGGTGGGGCAATATTTATCGTCGCGGCCATTGACTATTGCCGGCCAATAATCGAACGTGATCACCATTAGCGCGCGTGGTGCCGCAGCCGATTTCCCTCATCGTTTTCCTTGCCGGGCGGGGATGGTTTTGATACATCTGCGCGATTGCGCTCACCTTCCGGCAATGAGTGCATCGTCTGGCGCCAACCCGCGCATGCCGCGCCTTGCAGCGCGGCAGGGACGTCAAAAGACCGGACTGACCACAGGCCCTAGAGGTGCGAGAAGAATGAAAACCGAGACCAGCTTGCTGGGCGCGTTGGGCTTTGCCGCATGCGCTGCGTTCACCCTTGCCGCGTCCGCGCAGGACAAGCCCGCCGGCCAGGGTGCCGCCGCCGATGCCCCCGCCACGGTGCCGGTGTCGGTGAAGCCGCGGCCGGCGGAGATCATGCCCCGCGCCACCCAGGCCCTGATCATGGGCGTGGCCAACACCGGTGAGCACCTGATCGCGGTGGGCGACCACGGCGAGATCCTCGCCTCCAACGACGGCCGCAACTGGGCGCAGCTGGAGGTGCCGGTGCGCTCGCCGCTGAGTGCGGTGTCCTTCGCCGACAAGCAGAACGGCTGGGTGGTGGGCCACGACGCGGTGGTGCTGCACACCGGCGACGGCGGCAAGACCTGGACCCTGCAGAATTTCCAGCCCGAGCTGGAAAAGCCTTTCCTGAGCGTGCTGGCCATCGACAAGGACCACGCCTACGCGGTCGGCGCCTACGGCCTGTTCTACAAGACCGAAGACGGCGGCGGCACCTGGGGTGAAGTGACGGCGCCGGCGGTGCGCGGCGACGAGCTGCACCTGTACAGCATCCGCAAGCTCAACAACGGCGACCTGTTCGTCGCCGGCGAGCAGGGCACGCTGGGCCTGTCCACCGACGGCGGCAAGACCTGGACCAAGCCCAAGTCGCCCTACGAGGGCACCTTCTTCGGCGCGGTGCCGGTGGGCCCCAAGGGCGCGCTGCTGTGCGGCCTGCGCGGCAACGCCTTCATCAGCACCGACGTGCGCGGCGGCAAGTGGCAGAAGATCGCCACCACCGCGCAGACCTCGCTGTTCGGCTGCGAGTCGGTGGATGCCACCACGGTGGCGATGGTGGGCCTCAACGGCATCATCCAGATCGTCGATACCGCCACCGGCAAGGCGCACAACCTGAAGAGCCCGGGCGACACGCCTTACTCCGACGTGGTGCCGTTCAAGGGCGGCCTGGTGCTGGTTGGGGAATCCGGCATCCAGCACCTCGACAGCCTGCAATAAGCCCATAACAAGACCAACTGGAAGCCGGGGAGACCCACCTATGAGCGATTCCGCACCCGAGTCCCGCGCCCACAAGATCCTGCGCGCCATCGAGCCGCTGATCTATGCGCGGCGCAAGCTCACCATGGGCATCCTGCTGCTGATCACCGCCTTCTTCCTGTGGGAAGCGGCGCAGATCCAGCCGGACGCCGGGTTCGACAAGTCGATCCCGCTGAAGCACCCCTACATGCAGGTGTACAAGCAGTACCAGGAGTCGTTCGGCGGCGCCAACACCATCCTGGTGGCGCTGATGCAGAAGGACGGGGACATCTACAACAGCAAGTTCCTGCATCGCCTGAAGCAGGTCACCGACGCGGTGTTCTTCCTGCCGCACATCGACCGCTCGCAGGTGCAGTCGCTGTTCACCCCCAATGTCACCTACATCGAGGTGGTGGAGGGCGGCTTCTTCGGCACCAACGTGATTCCGGCGGATTACCCCGCCGAAGCCGACGCCACGCCGGAGATGCTGGCCAAGGTCAAGGACCACGTCGGCAAGGCCAACATCATCGGCCGCCTGGTTTCCAACAACCAGCACGGCGCCATCGTCCAGGCCGACCTGCTGGAAATCGATCCGGTCACCGGCGAGAAGCTGGACTACGGCCAGGTGGCCAACCTGATCGAGGACAAGGTGCGCGGGCATTTCGCCAGCCCCGACAAGTTCATCTACAAGGCCAAGCACGACATCGTGGTCGGCAGCGACTACAAGCGCAAGCTGAACAGCCCCTTCAAGGACGGCGACGTGCTGTTCAAGCAGGGCGAAGTGGTGACCGAAGGCTACGTGCCGTATTCGGGCTACAAGCGCTGGATCACCGATTTCACCGCGGCCAAGCATCTTGAGGACGGCTCCGCCGTTGACGTGCAGATCCACGGCCGCATGCTCGACGTGGAGCAGGTGAAGAACGACGACTACACGCCGGACATCGAGATCCACATCGTCGGCTTCGCCAAGGTGGTGGGCGACGTCATCGACGCGACGCAGGAAGTGGTGCTGTTCTTCCTGTTGACGCTGGTCATGACCATGATCCTGCTGTGGCTTTACGTCGGCAACTTCAAGCTGGCGGTGCTGCCGCTGGTGTGCTCGATCACCGCGGTGATCTGGGAATTCGGCCTGCTGCACATCCTCGGCAAGGGCCTGGATCCGTTCGCCATCCTGGTGCCGTTCCTGATCCTGGCGGTGTCGGTGTCGCACGGCGTGCAGTACGTCAACGCCTGGGTCGGTGAGATCGCCGACAACGGCCGCAACAGTTTCGACGCCTCGCTGTTCACCTGGCGACGCCTGGCCATCTACGGCACCATGGCGATCATGACCGACGTGGCCGGCTTCGCCATGATCGGCCTGATCCCGGTGGGCATCATCCAGGAAATGGCGCTCAATGCCTGCCTCGGCATGGCCGCCATCATCATCACCAACAAGGTGATGATGCCGATCTGGCTGACCTGGGTCGGCGTCGGCGACCCCAAGGCGTTCAAGGCCAAGCAGGACCGCCGCGACAGCATTTTCGACGGCTTCTGGCGCCTGCTGTCCAACATGACCAATCCGAAGCCGGCCATCACCGCGCTGGTGATCTGCGCCGTGCTGTTGGGCTGGGGCCTGTGGAAGGGCAAGGATCTGCAGATCGGCGACAGCCAGAAGGGCGTGCCGGAGCTGCTGCCGGATTCGCGCTACAACAACGACAATGCGGCCATCGTCTCCAACTTCGCGCTCGGCACCGACCTGATCAAGGTCATTGCCGAGACCGACGCCGACGCCTGTATCAACGCCGGCGTGATGGACCAGATCTATCACCTGGCCTGGCGCCTGGACAACACCCAGGGCGTGCAGTCGACGCTGTCGCTGCCGGAGCTGTCGCGGCTGGTCTACAGCATCTTCGTCGAGGGCAGCCCGAAGTTCTACGTGCTGGCGCGCAACAAGGACGCGCTGGGCCAGGCGATCAAGCCGATCTCTCCGCCCACCGGCATGCTCAACGAGTCCTGCTCGGCGATGCCGATCTGGACCTTCCTGGGCGACCATCGCGCCACCACCATCAACCGGGTGGTGGACGAGGTGACGACGTTCAACGCGGAAAATTCGAAGGACTTCTTCGAGACGCACAAGGATGTCGACGCCAAGTACTGCGAGGCCAAGAACGAGGCGCGCCGCGACCTGGGTACGCAGAAGATGAAGCTGCAGCACATGACCGAGCTGCTGCACAAGAAGGGCCTGGGCGACGAACAGGTCAACGCCGACTCGGGCATCGTCGACCAGCAGAAGAAGCTGGGTGACGCCGACGACAAGCTCAAGGGCATGGACAAGCAGTGCCCGGTCAACTTCGCCCTGGCCAGCGGCAACGTCGGCGTGATGGCGGCAACCAACGAGCTGGTGGAGCAGCTGGAGAAGCGCATCCTGCTCTATGTCTATCTCGCCATCATCGCCTGTGTCTACCTGTCGTTCTTCGAGTGGCAGAGCCTGGTCAGCATCATGCTGCCGCTGGCCCTGGTGTCCTGGCTGGCCTACGCGGTAATGGCGGTGCTGGGCATCGGCATGAAGATCGCCACCCTGCCGGTGGTGGCCCTGGCGGTGGGTATCGGCGTGGATTACGGCATTTACGTCTACGCCACGCTGGCCGACGCCTGCGCCGGCGGCTACTCGCTCAAGGAAGGCTACTTCAAGACCCTGAAGATGACCGGCAAGGCGGTGGTGTTCACCGGCATCACCCTGGGCTTCGGCGTGGCCACCTGGCTGTTCTCGGGGCTGCAGTTTCAGCGCGACATGGGCAAGCTGCTGGTGTTCATGTTCACCGCCAACATGTTCGGCGCGATCCTGATCCTGCCGGCCATCGCCTCCTTCCTGCTGACGCCGCGCAAGCTGGCGCCGGGGGAGAAGCCGGTGATGGTGTCGCGGCACTAGG
>JAQGNS010000427.1 GCA_028291705.1 Nevskia sp. | reverse complement strand
GCGGCGCCCGTCCTTGCCGCGCACCAGGCGCTGGGAAATGATGGCGCGCAGGGTCAGGGACAGGTCCAGGTAGAGCTGGTCGCGCAGGGTGTCCGGGTACAGGTTCACGATGCGCTGCAGGGCCTGGTAAGCGTTGTTGGCGTGCAGGGTCGAGATGGCCAGGTGGCCGGTGTTGGCCAGCTGGATCACGGCGTCCATGGTGTCGCGCTTGCGCACCTCGCCCACCTGGATCACGTCCGGCGCCTCACGCAGGGAGGAGACCAGGGCGCGGTCGTAGCTTTCGGTGTCCATGCCGACTTCGCGCTGGTTGATGATGGAGCGCCGGTTGGGATGGACGAATTCGATCGGGTCCTCGATGGTGAGGATGTGGCCGGCGGCGTTCTCGTTGCGGTGGCCGATCATCGCCGCCAGGGTGGTGGTCTTGCCGGAGCCGGTGGCGCCCACCATCAGGATCATGCCGCGCTTGAGCATGACCAGGTCCTTCAGCGTCGCCGGCATGCCCAGGTCTTCGAGCTTGGGGATGTCCGAGCGCACCAGGCGCAGGCACATGGCCACGGTGTTGCGCTGGTGGAAGACGTTGACGCGGAAGCGGCCAAGGCCGCCGGCCTGGGTGGCCAGGTCGATTTCCAGGTGCTTGGTCAGGTATTCCTGCTGCTCCGGGGTGAGGATGCTGTAGGCCAGCTCCTTGATGAATTCGCTGGTGAGCACGCTCTTGCCCACCGCCATCATCTCGCCCTCGATGCGCAGCATCGCCGGGGAGTTGCTGGTGAAGTACAGGTCCGAGGCGTTCTTTTCGACCGCCAGCTTGAGGTAAGGCAGGATCTTGAGCATGGCGGTTTAGCGGCGAACGAAGGCGGTGCTTTCTTTATCTTCGGGCTTCATCTGCATCTTCTTCACCAGCTCGTCGTCGTGCAGGTTCTGCGCGGCACGGCGGGATTCCAGCTTGATGCGCAGGCGCAGCTCGTTCTGTGAGTCGGCGTTGCGGATTGCCTCCTCGTAGCCGATGACGCCCTTCTCGAACAGCTCGAACAGGAACTGGTCGAAGGTGAACATGCCCTGCTCGTTGGAGCGGGCCATCACTTCCTTGATGCCGGCCACTTCGCCCTTGAAGATCAGGTCGGAGACCAGCGGCGAGTTGATCATGATCTCCATCGCCGCGGCGCGGCCGCCGTTCTCGCGGCGCACCAGGCGCTGCGAGATGATGGCGCGCAGGTTCAGCGACAGGTCCATCAGCACCTGTTCGCGCTTCTCGTCAGGGAAGAAGTTGATGATGCGGTCCAGCGCCTGGTTGGCGCTGTTGGCGTGCAGGGTGGACAGCACCAGATGGCCGGTTTCGGAGAACTGCACCGCGTATTCCATGGTTTCGCGGGTGCGGATTTCGCCGATCTGGATCACGTCCGGCGCCTGGCGCAGGGTGTTCTTCAGGGCGTTTTCCCATGAGAGGGTGTCGGCGCCGACTTCACGCTGCGTCACCAGGCAGCCCAGGTGCGGGTGCACGTACTCGACCGGGTCCTCGATGGTGATGATGTGGCCGCGCGAGTTGGCGTTGCGGTAGCCCAGCATGGCCGCCAGCGAGGTGCTCTTGCCCGAGCCGGTGGCGCCGACCAGCAGCACCAGGCCGCGCTTGGACATGACGATCTGCTTGAGCTGCTCCGGCAACTGGAGCTGCTCGAAGGTGGGGATTTCGGTGGTGATGGTGCGCAGCACCGCGCCCACCTGCCCCATCTGCACGAACACGCTGACGCGGAAGCGGCCGATGCCCGGCGGGGCGATGGCGAAGTTGCACTCGTTGGTGGCTTCGAACTCCTTGATCTGGCGGTCGCTCATCAGCGCGCGCACCAGCAGGGCCGAGTTTTCGCCGGTGAGCGGCTTGTCCATCACCGGGGTCACCTGCCCATCCAGCTTCATCGCCGGCGGGAAGCCCGCGGTGATGAACAGGTCCGAGCCACCCTTTTGCTTCATCACAGTCAATAGCTGCTGGATGAGTTTTATTGCCTGGTCGCGTTCCATGCCCCACTCCCCACTACTTGTTGGTGCCTATGCCCGCCCGGCGTCAGCTGCTTAGCTGGCGCTCGAAGCGTAGGCGGCGAAATCGTTCTTGTTCTCGGCCTTGGCGCGCGCCTCGTTCACATCCACCAGGCCGCGCTTGACCAGGTCCTTGAGGCACTGGTCGAGGGTCTGCATACCGTCCTTGGCGCTGGTCTGGATGGTCGAGTACATCTGCGCGATCTTGTTTTCCTTGATCAGGGCGCGCACCGCCGGCGTGCCGATGAGGATTTCATGCGCGGCGATACGGCCGCCGCCACGGCGCTTCATCAGGGTCTGGGCGATGACCGCGCGCAGGCCGGTGGAGAGCATGGCGCGCACCATGTCCTTCTCCGCCGCCGGGAACACGTCGACCACGCGATCGATGGTCTTGGAGGCCGAGGTGGTGTGCAGGGTGCCGAACACGAGGTGCCCGGTTTCCGCGGCGGTCAGCGCCAGGCGGATGGTTTCCAGGTCGCGCATTTCGCCGACCAGGATGGTGTCCGGATCCTCGCGCAGGGCCGAGCGCAGGGCCTCGGAGAAGCCGAGAGTGTCGCGGTGCACCTCGCGCTGGTTGATCAGGCACTTCTTGGAGGTGTGCACGAACTCGATCGGGTCCTCGATGGTGAGGATATGGCCGAAGTCGTTTTCGTTGATGTAGTTGATGATCGCCGCCAGCGTGGTGGACTTGCCCGAACCGGTGGGCCCGGTGACCAGCACCAGGCCGCGCGGGGTTTCGGCGATGTCCTTGAAGATCGAGGGGGCCTTCAGGTCCTCCAGCGACAGCACTTTGCTGGGAATGGTGCGGAATACGCCGCCGGAGCCGCGCGCGTGGGTGAAGGCGTTGACGCGAAAGCGCGCCAGGCCGGGAATTTCGAAGGAGAAGTCGGTCTCGTAGAACTCGTCGTAGGCCTTGCGCTGCCGGTCGTTCATGATGTCGTAGATCATGTCGTGCACCTGCTTGTGCTCCAGCGGCGGCAGGTTGATGCGCTTGAGGTCGCCGTCGACGCGGATCATCGGCTCCACCCCGGCGGACAGGTGCAAATCGGACGCGCCCTGCTTCACGCTGAATGTCAGCAGCTGTGCAATATCCACGACGCCAGAACTCCCGTTTTGGGCCGTTGGGACGGGCCCGAAGAATTGATGCAATATCCCCTATGCAGTGAACTTATCGGCAAACCCGCCGGACGGCAAGCGTTCGCCCATAAACTAAGCAAATGAACGAGATAGCCGACAATCTGCGGACGGTACTTCAGCGCGTGCAAAGTGCAT
>JAQGNS010000410.1 GCA_028291705.1 Nevskia sp. | reverse complement strand
AGATGAAGCAGCCGGTATCCGGCTTCCGCCTCGGCACGCCGCAATCCTTCTACGATCACCTCGAGCCGGAGATCGACGCCGCCGTCAAAACCGCGCTCGGCGTCCTCAGCCGGCTGACCGCCGGCGTAACCTCCACGGCGCCGCTGTGGGATGGCCTGACCGGCACCGGTACCGGCGACGCGGATTTCTACCATCACGACCTGATCGAAAAGTACGGCCTGAACTACATGCCGCCGACCCGCGCGCGCTTCGAGAAGATGGAAAATCCGCCGGCCGGCACCAAAGTCCCCAGCGCCGCCGAAGCAGCCCGCTCGCACCAGATGCTGATGACCACGCGCCGCATGGTCGATGCGAAGTTCAAGGACTTCGACCTCGCCGTCGTCCCCACCACCCGGCAGAACCCGCCGAAGATCAACGACTCGCTTGCCCACGAAGCCGCCAGCGCCGCCGGCCCCAACCGCGACACGAAGATCTACGACTGGTTCGTCAGCTCCGGCGGCTGCACCAACACCGCGCCCTTCGATGCCTACGGCGTTCCCGCCATTTCACTGCCCTGCGGTTTCACCAAGGACGGCCTGCCGATCGGCCTGATGATCGCCGGCCCTCATTTTGCCGAAGGCAAGGTGCTCGCCCTGGCTTACGCCTACCAGCAGGCGACCGACTGGCACCTGAAGAAGCCGCCGCTGTCGGCGGACACGCCCGTTCCGCCGATCGTCGAAGGCAAGGCACCGGCCAAAGCCGAATCTTGATGGTGCTTTCGATATTGCCAAGGGACTGTAGGGTGGGCGAAGCGTCCCTAAGGGGATTTCCTTCGGTCACAGCGCGCCCGCCGTGCGCCAACCCGCGTGGGCACCCACCTGTTCTGGATGCGAGCAATGGAATCCGGAACTACCTGGCCATCGCCAATACGAATGGCGCCGCTCAGGATGCGGCCCACTGCACACAGCGTTGTTGCCACTGCGGAGTATCAAAGGCATAGATGGGAATGAGCTTGGCCCCGTAGTGGTCCTTCAGATCTTTCATCGCGCGCTTGTAGTCGTCTTTCGTCCCTACCGAGCAGGCGAGTATGCGATACGAGTTTACATTCCAGGCATCGGGGTGCGCGGCAATGATCTCCACCATGCTCGCACTGAGATCCGGCCAGCGTTCACCCGCGGCGCTGAATTCTTGGGCGATTTCGCTGCCAGCCCTGCGAGCGACATAGAGGTAGATGCGTCCATATATTTGCGTCCCCTGTTTGGGTGCCGTCAAGGCAGTGGCAGTGGCCACGTACTGCTTCACCAGATCAGTGCTGCCGCCCCATTTTGGAAGCATTGCGTAGACCGCGGCGTAGTGGATGGGGTCGTAATAAGGGGCCTGCTGCGCGGCCCAGGTTGATAGCTTCAGAATCTCATTGCGATTGACGCCCTGCCAGTTCGCGACGGAGATACGCAAGGCATACCACTCCGGATCAACCGAACCGATCTTTTTATTCGCATCGAGAACTTGGCGGGCCGACTCGACCAGCGTATCGAATTGACCAGCTTGCCCGGGCGTCACCGTGTAGCCAAAGCCATGGCCCCTGAGAGCCCAAGCGTATTTGACCAATAATTTGGCATCGATGATTACCGCGGCAGGAGAATCCGCATGTGCCTTCAGCCAGGCATCTGTCTTGTTCCGGGCCAAGGCCCAAGCCGGATCGTGAGGATCGTCCGCAACTCGTTCCAATCCATTGTAGAACAGTGACAGTTTCGAGAAGCCTGCGGGCGTCAATTCTCCGGTTTGGCGATAGCCGTTCGCGATGCGGTCGATGCCGGCCACATCGCCCAGCAGCATCAGGCTTTTTGATTGCTCCTGGATTGATTCCTGTAGCGCCTGTTCATCGGCTTTTCCAACCGGGCTTACCAGCAGCAATACTATCAGCGCGAAAAACCTTCTCATTCCCCGCTCCATGTAGGTGATGGCCACGTCTTTCCCGGTGAGCTTTATGGGCTCCAGGCAATAGCTTGGTTTATCGGCAGCACGGTCAGTGCAGTTTTCTTGTAGGCGGCATGGTTGATGGGATGAATGGTGTACTTGCATGCCGCGGCTGATGTGCATAGCGCGAGCAAGATTGATCGGGGCGCTGATCAGCGCCGGCAATCAGCTCGCACGGCCCGCGCGTGGCAATACCCGTCGGTCCGAAGTAACTCCAAGGTGTTATAGGCATCGGCGCCGCCGGCGCCGACAATCCGGGCCTGCAGGGCGTCGATCCCTGCTCCGTTACTCAATAGGCTCGGCGGCTTGCCCGCCGGCGCGGATTGGCTGCGATCACGTCGCGGGCGCGGGAGCGCGCTCCACTCTATGGACCAAACAGCATCGCGATTCTGGAAGCAAGCAGCTTCAGCATGAACTTTGGCGGGTATCCGGCATAACTGGGAACGTCGCCTGGATCGCTGGCGGTCTGCGGTCTGGATTTCGTTTGAATCCGCATCTGCAAGGGTGGGGCATCACCGGAAAACCGTGTTCTGCAGACGGAGAGCCAGTGGCCTTTCTGAAAGTCGAGGAACAGGGCCGAATTGCAACATCTTGCGACAACCCTTCTCGTGGCTGATGCTTCCTTGAGCTTGTGATCGAGCAGAAGCTCGGCGCCCTTGATGTATTTCACGCGATCCTTGCGGTAGAGCAGGAAATCGGTTCCACCATCCGGGTCCAGAACCCGGGGCGCATTTGGAAGCTGCTCAATCTGACGCCCTGCTTCCTGACAATCGGCGCAGTAACAGGCGGCGCCCAGAATGGGAGCGCCAGTCGTTTCGAGCTCGACGCTGCCGCATGAGCAACGAACGGTTCTGTTCTGTTTCAGTGCGCTTGGCATTGGCTATTTCCTTTCTCGTTGGGCCCAAGCAGCAGGGTAGGGCGGGCAGGCTTCATCTGCCCACGCGGTTTGATAGCCAGCTTAGGTGGACACGGCCTGCGGCCTACGCCTGGAAGCGACTGCTTTTGGTGCCCACCCTGAATCGCCGGCTAACCAGCCCGCTCACTGGCCTTCAGGCGGCTGCCACAGCTCCACCTTGTTGCCTTCCGGATCGATGACCCAGCCAAACTTGCCGTATTCGGAATCGTCGATTTTATCGAGCACATTGCAGCCTTCTTCCTTCAGGGCCTTGACCAGGGCGTGGAGGTCATCCACGCGGTAGTTGACCATGAAGGGCGCCGTACTCGGCGCAAACTGATCGCTTTCCGCCTTGCCGATGGACCAGGCGGTGGTGCCCGCCACCGGCTTGCCCTCGGCGTCCGTCCAGGGGAAGGCCGCGCCGCCCCAGACCTGCACGTCGATTCCCAGGTGCTGCTTGTACCAGGCCCGCAAGGATGGGGCGTCTTTCGCCTTGAAGAAGATGCCGCCGATGCCAGTGACTCGCTTCATGTGATCTCCGCTGCGCGATGATGGTGAAAGGAATGCCGCTTGTGCTTGCTGTTGATCCGAACAGGAGCATCGTAGCTCTTGGGGAAGGTTTGATTAAATCGTCACCCCGGCGAAAGCCGGAGTGACGCTCACGCAATGATTCAGGTTTTCCCTAAGCGATGGCCGGGCCTGGCACCCGCTTCCTGCGGCTGAGCAGGCCCGCCGTCACCAGCGTGAACAGCACCCCGACCGGCAAAGGTTCGATGAAGGTGTACGCGATGTTCACCAGGGGGTTTGCGTACATTTCCTTGAAGTCCGCCATTTCTTTCGTCTTGGCAGCGATCTGGGCGTCGGTGGCGCCGGCCTGCCTGGCGTGCTCGATGGTGGAGGCGGCGTACTTGTCCATGAAGTCGGGCGTCAGGCGGTAGTAGATGAATTCCCAGGTGGCGACGTAGCAGCTGCTGGCGACGAGGGCTATGAGCAGGCCGACGATGAAGGCGCGGCCGAAGGAGATGGTGCCGCCGGTCTGGTTGTCGCGGTAGGAGCGCACGCCGAAGTACACCATCAGGAAGGCGAGGACCATGCTGGTGTAGCCGATGACCGCCCCGCGGTCGAAGCTGAGCTGATCCTGGAACGGCAGGGTGAGGAGCATCACCGCCGACAGGATGGCGCCGGAAATGAGGCCGAAGGTCAGCACGATCTTGCGCATGGAAACTCCCCTGATGGTTGAGCCGGTGTGCCTGTTGAGGCCCGAATCTGCCTGTCCGCGCCCACCGCAGGCGTCACCTGAAAGGATGATTTTGCCCGGATTGGCGGAAAATCATACGAAAGTTGGCGGGCGGAGCCGCCGGGCAGCCCCGTCAGGGGATCAGGCGCAGTTCCTTGCCCAACTGCACCGCCTGGGTGCGGCGCATGGCGCCGAGCTTGTCGAAGACCCGGCTTGAGTGGGTCTTGACGGTGTTTTCACTGACGAACAGCCGGGCCGCCACTTCCTTGTTGCTCAGGCCGGCGGCGATCAGCTCCAGCACTTCCAGCTCGCGCGGCGTGATGCCGAGCGCGCTCAGCCGGCTTTCGTCGCGCACGAAGGCGGCCGGCGCTGGAACCGGCACCTCGCGCACCACCACGGTTTCGCTGCGCCGCGTCAGCCGCAGGCCGAGCCAGATGCCCAGGGCGGCAAACACCGCGGCGACCAGCGCGCCGTAGATCTCCACCGAATACTCCACCACCAGCCAGCGATACCCGATCAGCCTGAGCGCGGCGATGAGCACGCCGCACAACAGCCCATAGAGGAGTACGTGTTTGTACATGGCTGATTCTAAGGGTGATCCGGTTTACGCACCCAGTTTCTCATCACAATCAACAACCGCAAGGTGGGCAGGCTTCATCTGCCCACGCGGTTTGGTAACCAGCCCCTATGGGCAGCGGAAGTGCCAACCCGCACTTTCACGTTTTGGGAGGGTGCTTGATGGACGCTTCGCCAATTCGCCTTACCGTTCTAAACGGCCCGCCGTCTCGGCGGCCCACGCCCGCGTGGCGTGACAGATTGCCATGGCCCGCTTGTAGGCTGCGCGTCCGCTGGTGCGGGCTACATAGGCCTGCTCCGCCTCGGCGAGGGTGTGGGCGCCGGTTCTTTGGGCAAATTCCAGGGCGTAAGTCACCGCGATGTCCGCCGCCGTGAATGCATCACCCGCAAGATAGGGCGAGCGCGCGAGCTGCCGCGTCACCAGGCCCAGCCGGCTCTTGAATACTTCCAGTGCCTTGTGCGCGCCCCGGTTCTGCCGCCCCGCCTCGGGCGCGGGATTGCGGCCGACGACGGCGATGTAGAGGGGGACGGCGAGGCCGGCTTCGGCAAGGTGAAGAAACTGCTGGTAGGCGGGGAAGGCGGGATCCTGTGGGTCCGGCGCAAGCGGCGTCGGCCCGTAGCGAGCCATCAGGTACTCCATGATCGCCACCGACTCCACCATCGTGACCTCACCATCCTGGATCGTCGGGATGAACCCCGCGGGATTGATGGCCAGAAACTCCGCGTCATTCTCGACACCGGCCAGCAGGTCCACCGGCCTGAGCTGGTACGCGAGTCCCATCTCCTCCAGCAGCCAGACGACGCGGAACCCTCTCCCTTCGCCGAAAACGGTAATCATGTCAGCGATTCCAATTTGCGCTGGTGGTGAACTGGTTCGTGTAGGGCGGGAGAAGCGTAGCGTATCCCGCCTTCCGCGACAGGCGGGATAGCTCCCGCCCTACGAACTCTGCCGGGTTATAGCGCATCACAACGAAAGCCACAGGTACATTGATTTACCAGATTCGGCGGCTTTGCGGGCTTGGCCTATAAGCTCGCGAACAATCCCTGATGCGTCTTCAACTGACCACCGATCCATTCTCAGTTCGTCAGTGGACGACCACGCCTTGGAAATATCTGGAATACGCTCTGCAGAGACACCTGCAAGAGCATTAAGAATTTCTGAAGGAAACTCGAAAACCCAAGGCCCTTCTTCTTTGTCACCTCCAACAAGGCAAAACGACTCCTGAATGTCGTTGTGATACTCCTTGCCAGTGATGGCGCAATACAAGCTTGCAAGTTTTACAGTTTCGACCCCCTTCGCTTGAAACGTAGGCCATTTATCACTCGGATTGATGCTCTCACCAATCTCCTGACCCGAGTCTGGATCTGCTACTACAAAATCCGTAAGGATGCCCACAGATGCCTCCCTCAAATTGAGCTATAGCGCCAGTTGGACGAATCAACAGCGGCAAATAATTGCTGTATTTAGGCGGCTCCCCGGACGACGGATTTATAACTAATTGATTTTACGGAGCCCCACCCGCGGCCTTGCCGGATTGGACCGCCAATCAATATCCCCTATGCCCTCACTCTACCTCTTACTTGTTCCGTCCTTCCAGGGTGCCCCTAGTTTTGACCACCCCGAAAGGAACTAAGCGCCCCGCCATCCGTCATACCCCTGCCGCATTCCCCGTCTCCTCCGCCTCCACCCGCAAACCACCACGCGGGCAAGGCCGGGCGAGGGCGGCGCGCCCACTCCTTATATATAGAGACCTCTTGGTGACTCCACGCGGCATCCTGGCATCCGGCGCATTCGGCGCGCTGCTGCTCCTGTCGCCGCTGGTGGCTGCTGCCGCCGAGCAGCCGGCCGCCTGCAAGCCGCAGCGCGTCGCCGAGGTGGAGACGCGGCTGAATGACGAGGGCCTGATTCTCGCCAAGGTGGGGCTGGGTGTGCAGCCGGCCATGCTGGCGCTGGATACCGGCGCCTACTGGAGCGTGCTGCGTGAAACCGCCGCGGCGCCGTTCCATCACGGCGAAGCCACCGACATGACCAGCCTCGGCGCCGGCGGCGTGAAGCTGGACCACTCTGTCACGCTGCCCACGCTCCTGCTCGGCGGCGCCAGCTTCAGCAACGTCAAATTCCTCATCGGCTCCGACCGCCTCAACAACGACCCCGGCGTCAGCGGCAACCTCGGTACCAGCCTGCTCAAGGACTACGACCTGGAGATCGACCCCGCCGCCGGCAAACTGCGCCTGTTCAAGCCAATGCCCACGCAGAAGCCCTGCACGGGCGGCGCCGTGTACTGGCGCCAGGCCGACGCCACCAGCATCCCCTTCGATCTGGACCAGAACTGGATCGTCATTCCCGTCACCCTCGACGGCAAGCCCCTGCGCGCTGTGCTCGACACCGGTGCCAGCACTTCCACCCTCACCTTCAAGGCCGCCAAGGCCCTCTACGGCCTGGACGAGCACAGCGCCGGCGTCACCCCCATGGGCACCGCCACCACCCTCGACGGCCAGGGCATCGGCCTGTACAAGCGCAAGTTCAAGAGCTTGCAGATCGGCGGCATCAGCTTCGACCAGCCCACCCTCACTATGGGCGCGGACAACATCGAAGCCGCCAACCGCAAAGGCTCCACTTCACAGGTGCCCGACCTCGTCCTCGGCATGCACCAGCTGCGCGAGCTGCACCTCTACCTCGCCTACAGCGAACACAAGCTCTACGCCTCCACCACCAAGGGTGACACTGCTGCCCGCACGGCGGCGGACAAGAGCACCGCACCGCCCGCGCCGCACCAGCCCGTCGACACCCTCGACCGCCAGGAAGCGCGCGACGACGTCGAGCGCGCCCGCGCCCACGCGCAGAAGCAGGAGTACGACGCCGCCCTGCGCGACTTCGACCAGGCCATCGCCATCGCCCCCGAAGAATCCTGGATCTACAGCTTCCGCGGCCTGATGCAGGGCCAACGCCTCGCCTACGCCCAGGCCATCGCCGACTTCACCCGCGCCATCGAGCTGGACCCGAAGAACGCCGCCGCTTATCTCAATCGCGGCGAGGCGCTTTCCATCAGCGGCGAAGTCGCCCGCGCCATCGAAGACATGAACAAGGCCCTGGCGCTGGACCCCAAACTCAAGGACGGCTACCTCGCCCGCGCCGAGATCTACCAGCGCACCGGCGACACCCACAAAGCCCTGGCCGACCTCGACCAGGCCCTCGCCCTCAACCCCGACTCAGCCGACGCCCGCGCCGCCCGCTGCGCCGTGCGCCTCTCACTGAAGCAAACCAAACCCGCCCTCACCGACTGCGACGCCGCCATCACCCTGGCCCCGGACGACGCAGCCCCCCTCATCACCCGCGCCACCGTCTACCTCAAAAGCCACCAGCCCAAGGCCGCAATCCGCGACTACAACACCGTGCTGCAACGCGACGCCGAAAATGCCTACGCCCTCTACGGCCGCGGACTGGCGCGTACGGAGGCGGGTGATGCGGAAGGCGGCAAGGCAGACATGGCCGCGGCCAGGAAGCTGAGTCCCGGCGTGGCGGGGCATTTCGCGGAGTAGGGGACAACCGTAGCCCGGATGCAACGCAGTGGAATCCGGGAGGCCGTACCGTACAGCACCGCATGGCGCGCCTGTTTGGACTTTACGTCGGATAACGCACCCTTGGCATGTGGTTTGCGATAGTGGTACTGCGGATACCAAATTCGTGCACGCATTCGCAAGGGATAGCGGAATACTTTTCCAACTCAGGAGTCTGATATGGCAATCGAAGTGCTCAGTCGTGAAGAGATGATCGTCGTCGCTGGTGGCAGCTCCGGCGGCCTCGTGGGCGATCTGCTGGCGCTCGTGGAAGGTCTCACCAACAACAAGCTCGGCGCCGCGCTCGGGAACATTCTCGGGGGCGTCTTGCCTGTGGTCACCGGTTTGGTCGGTGGAGTGCTCAAGGTGCTCAAGCTGTAGCGGCATGCGGTCGGGAGGGGAAGATCCCCTCCCGATCCCGCCGTTCCCGGGAAACGGATTCCCGTATCGCCTGCCGCGCAAGGGCCATCAGCATTGATCACCACAATGGCAGGGCCCGGGCCATTTGGCCTGCGCGCGTTTGATCAACTGGGGATGTCACCCGCTCTTGCCGCCCAGTACGTGCAGCGAAGGCGCCTGATCCGCCTTGCCAAAGGGGTCTATGCGTTCACCGGTTCGTCCCTGGACGTCTACGGCTCGCTAGCGTTTCTCCAGGATCGCACGCCCGAGCTGCATATCGGCGGACGGGCCGCGCTGGAACTGGGCTTGCGCGGCAAGGCACTGCCGGCGCCCAGCCCGTTGGTGGTATGGGGCGCCACCCGGATGTCTTTTCCGCAGTGGTTTGCCGAGCGCTTCCCGGCGCGCTACGTGTCGGCGAAGTTATTTGATTGGCCCGAGGGCGGCCCATGCAATGCCGGCCTGTTCACCTTTGCCGCATTGCCCGCCGGTCCCGCCATCGCCGCGCCGGAACGCGCGGTACTGGAGCTGCTCTATGAAGTCGGGCAGCAGGAAGGCCTGGACGCCGCCCGGGCCCTGTTCGAGGAGCTGGGCAATCTGCGTCTCGACATCCTCTGCCCGCTTTTAGAGCACTGCCGGTGCGTCAAAGTGGTTCGGCTGTTCCTGCATTGGGCACGCCTGACCCGCATCGTCGACGTGGATGCGCTGCGGAATCGCTGCGCCTTGCCAGTCGGCAGCAGGAGTCGATGGGTCGGGCGCATGAAGGATGGAGCGCTGCTGACCATTCCTCCCTGCGACTGAGCCGCGGCCCGCCAGGCACGCGAACCGCCGTGCAGCGACGAGCCCTTTACCAGGTTCCGGGTTGATGCCGTTCAAGACCATACGCCCGCGTTCGGCAGGCCCTATTGCGGGCCGCCAGGTTCACCGAACCAGCGCAATGCGGCTTGGGCAGCTTCCTCATGCTGTGAGGCAGCCTCGCCGGCCCAGGCGACGAAGCCATCGGGGCGCACCAGCACGGCGCTCAAGCCCAGCCGATCCTTGGCCTCGCTTGCAACATACGTGATCCGATTGCTCCAGCGGCTTGCAAGCGCCTGCAGCGGCGCCCGCGCGTCAAAGTCCAGAAGCAGGCCCGTGCCCTTCCTGAGGTGTTCGCCGAGCTTGGTCCCGTCGGCCAGCTCGAAGTCGGGAGCGCTGCGCCCCACCAGCGGATGGCTGCCGCCAAGATCGTATCGGAGAGAGACACCCCACACGCGCTCGGCGAAGTAGGTTGCGCCGTCGCGCGTGCCGATGAGGTCACGGATGATGGCTTCGAGCGCGCGCGAATTCCGGCTCGGCCGCATCAGCGCCACCTGGGCGCGCGACCAGTCGAGGATCTGCGCGCCAACCGGATGCCGTTCGCTCCAATAGCTGTCGAGCAGGCCGGCCGGTGCGTCGCCGCGGATGGTCGCGGCAAGCTTCCATCCAAGGTTCATCGCATCGCCAAGCCCAAGGTTGAGGCCCTGGCCCCCCAGAGGGGAATGGATATGCGCGGCGTCGCCGGCGAGCAGCACCCGCCCCTTGCGATAAGCCGTCGCCTGGCAGGCGCGATCCGTCCAGGTGGTGGCAAGCTGAAGGGCCGTCACGGTGACGTCGGTGCCGGAGATGCGGCGCAACACCCCCTGCACATGCTCGAGCGTGAGCGACTGGGTCCGGTGGAGGGCGCCCCCGTCGAACTCCACCATCGCGATGGTCCCCGGCCGCGACTGGAAATACATGCCCTTCGGCGTGTAGGTGCGGCCTTGGCTGAGCTTGTCGGGATCCGCCATTTCGACTTGCACCGTATAGCCCGTGAACTCCGGATCGGTGCCGGCGAACTCGAAGCCGCCGACCTTGCGCACAGTGCTGCGGCCGCCATCGCACCCGACGAGCCAGCGCCCGCGAAAAGTCTCGCCGCCGGCGCGTATGGTCACCTCTTCGTCCGACGGGTCGAAGTCCTCGACGCCCAGGCCGCGCCGGATCTCGACGCCCATTGCGCTCGCCCGCACGGCCAGCGCGGATTCGATCTGCTCCATCTCGGCCGCGATGCTGCCGACGGCCGGACCCGGCAGTCGAAAGGGCCACTTCGAGATATCGATGTCTTCGGCGTCGAACTGGATGCCGGCGAAATGGCCGCCAGGGCGGCGCGGCTGTTGCGCTCCTGGTCCGGCACCCGAGGCGCCGCCACCCATCAAGCCATGCTTCATCGGCTGCAGGACGGCGATGTCGTTCAGCAAGCCGCGACGGTCAAAGGCCTCGATGGTGGGCACCGACAGGCCGCGCATGCCGAACGGCAGCCGCTTCAAGGGCGAGCGCGGATCCTCGGCCTGCTCCAGCACCAGCACCGAGAGGCCTGCGAGGCGTAGCTCACAGGCGAGAAACAAACCGACGGGGCCGCCGCCGGCAATCACAACGTCATAAATCATGGACAAATTCCTCTAAAGCTTGGGACGTACGCACACCGCTTTCATGGTGGTGCCGTGCGCGTGATCGGTATTTTGTAATCAGGAAGGGAATGACAGGGGCGATCGCCGCGAAGCCCATGAAATTCAGGAACACGGAAGCGGCGATCACCAGTCTGGTCCCGCGCAAGGGCGGGGCCGACGAAGGGTTGCGAGGTCGTAATGACACCTGACTGCTCCAAAAGCGGGTTCGCCGGAGCAACGTGTCGAACAACGATCACACTCGGACGAACCCGGGACGCAAATGCGCCGGGAACGTCGAGGTATCTCATTGCGGAAAAGCCAAGGATAAGAACTTCCACTTCTGGAAGGGCCTGGGCCTACCCGAACCAAGCCTGCCTTTTTCGACCGCGCGAATTTAGCACTTCTGGCAGGGGCCGTACAAACCCTGCTGCCAGGTGCTTTTCCGGCTTTGTGGATTGGAGGCTGCCCAGATCGGCGGTGGAAAACAACACCGAAACAGAATCGGGGACACCGTAGCCCGGATGCAACGTAGTGGAATCCGGGAGGCGTGTTGTGCAGTCCCGGATTCTGAAAGTCGTAGCACCCAAAAAAAGCTGCCCACCACGACCGACGGCAACAGGTTGTTTGCGGTGCATTTAAGCTTTGACAAATAAATCCTTGTCGCGTGTGAGGCGGGCGATCATATAAACCCCAAGGAAGGTCCCTATTGGAACGCCCAGCAATAGCAACGCCGAAATGAAATATGAGATATAGCGGCCCCACTGTCTTCGTAGAAGAGTTCCAACTGCGCCTAGCACCATCAATGCTGGCGGGACGGCGCCAGCAGTTCCAAACCGCTGCCCGTGGATTTCGACGTGGAACAGAACACAACCAACAAGGGCGGTTCCCAGCGCTACGTAGATCCAGGAAATTATCTTGATGACGCGGAAGCGGTCGGTTGATTGGGCGCTCATTGCAGCGCTAATGCTCCATCAGCCTGCGAACGACCGCATCCTGGCTGAATCGAGTCCCAAGCCGAACTCGGAAAGCGGCCATTCGCGAATGGCCAAGATGGGCTGGGAGCCGTCGCCCGTGAGCGTTGTCCTTCCTATCATTGAAGGAAGATGGGCGAATCAACATGGAAATATACGAGCTGCCAGATCTTGTCCGAACTTAGTATGAGCTTGATCTGAAAAGTTGCTTTCCCATGTTCGAACGTAGCTGGCGCAGTGTACGAAGCTGTCGTGCTCTTGCCCTTTCTTGCGTCCACGAACACCATTGCCTCTCCCTTTGAGCCCTCGTATGTCTTTAGTGCACCCAAGGTAGAGAGCTTACGGAA
>JAQGNS010000390.1 GCA_028291705.1 Nevskia sp. | reverse complement strand
GACATGCAGGTCGAACTGGGCGGCTACACCGACAGCGTCGGCGGCACCGCGTACAACCTGAAGCTGTCGCAGCGTCGTGCTGAAGCGGTCAAGGCCTACCTGGTCGAAAAGGGCGTCGACGCCAGCCGCATCCAGGCCAAGGGCTACGGCAAGGAAAACCCCGTCGCCACCAACAGCACCGACGAAGGCCGCGAGTACAACCGCCGCGTCGAACTGCACATCCTCAATTGAAACCTCCGAAAACACTGAAACAGGGAAACATGCACATGCGTAACAGCAAGATGCCCAAAAAGATACTGAAAACTATGACGGCGCTCGCCGCCAGCCTGGTGCTCTTCGGCTGCACCTCCAACGGCGAGGACGTCGCCGGCGGCGGCGGCATCATCGGCGGCAGCAGCAGCGGTGGTTCCAGCGGCGGCCTCAGCAATGACGGCAGCACCCCCACCAACATCACCCAGGGCGGCACGCCCGTCACCGGCAACTTCATCTGCACCCAGGGCGCCAAGGCCTACGGCAACGTCACCACCCAGGTCGGCAGCAACGGCCTGGTCGGCGGCCTGCTGACCGCCCTGCTCAACCTGCTCGGCGCCACCACCGTGACCCAGCTGCTCAACAGCGTCAGCAACCCGGACAACGTCATCGACGGCAACCTCGATACCTACGCCTCGGTGTCGCTGACCCTGGGCCTGCTCGGCGGCCTGCTCGATTCGGTCGACGAATCGGTGGTCCTGCCCAGCGGCGCCACGGTGCCGGCCGGCAAGTTCGCGGTCTACGGCCTGACCTTCCCCAAGGGCGCGGTGAGCCTGTCGCTGCTCAGCCAGGTCAAGGTGGCGACCTACCTCAACGACAGCACCGGCACCAGCAAGCTGCAGGAAAGCAACACCCTGGACCAGAACGCGATCGCCCTGCTCGGCACCATTGGCGGCAGCACGCCGCCGGCGGTGTTCGTCGGCGTCAAGACCACCAAGGCCTACGACCGCGCCACCGTCTCGCTGACGCCGGGACTGCTCAGCGTCAACGTGGGCGATGCCATGCGCATCCACGAGCTGTGCACCGACGGCGATCTGGTGACGGCTCCCTAAGAAGTTGCCAGGGACTGGCGACCCCCGGGAAACCGGGATCAACTCCCATTGACGGGAGCGCTGCACGAAGGGGCCGCCATGCGGCCCCTTTTTTATGGCACCCGCGACGGTGCCGCCGCATGGACTCCACCCATCTTTACCCGGCGCCCGTCCCGTCCCTGTGCGGAAAAGACCGCCGAAAGGCTATGCTTGCGCATCCGTTTTGGAGAAATTTTCCATGAAGAGGTTCGTGGTGGCACTGTCGTTCCTGGTGGCGGCTGGCGCGGCGTCCGCCGCGACGCCGGCTGCCCTGAGTTATCCGCCGGCGGCGCGCGGCGAGGTGGTCGACGAGTATCACGGCATCAAGGTGCCGGACCCATACCGCTGGATGGAAGACATCGACTCGCCGCAGACCCGCAACTGGGTCGAGGCTGAAGCCAAGCAGAGCAGCGACTACCTGGCCGCAATCCCGGGACGCGACGGCATCGTCGAGCGCATGCGCAAGATCTGGAACTTCGAGCGCTGGAGCGCGCCGGAGAAGCACGGCAAGTGGTGGCTCTATTCGCACAACGACGGCCTGCAAAGCCAGTCCGTATTGTTCGCCACCGACAACCCCAAGTCGAAGGGCAAAGTCCTGCTCGACCCCAACACCCTGTCCAAGGACGGCACCGTGTCCCTGCGCGAAAGCGCCGTCTCCGACGACGGCCGCTATTTCGCCTATGCGCTGTCGGAAGCCGGCTCGGACTGGCAGGTGTGGCGGGTCAAGGACATCGCCAGCGGGCAGGACCTGCCCGACGAGCTGCACTGGTCCAAGGCCGGCGGCGGCAGCTGGCGCAAGGACGGCTCGGGCTTCTACTACACCGTCTACGACGCTCCCAAGGAAGGCGAGCTGCTCAAGGCCGCCAACCAGTACGAGAAGCTCTACTTCCACAAGCTCGGCACACCGCAGTCGGCCGACACCCTGGTCTACACCCGCAGCGATGATCCGGACTGGTTCGTCGGCGGCGAGGTCACCGACGACGGTCGCTACCTGGTCATCTCCGCCAACTACGGCGACCAGGTGCAGAACACCGTGCTGGTGCAGGACCTGTCCGTCGCCGACGGCAAGATCAGCGAAGTCATCCCCAAGCCGGCGGCGCAGTACTCCGTCATCGGCAACATCGGCAGCACCCTCTACGTGCTGACCGACGACAATGCCCCGCGCTACCGCATCGTCGCCATCGACCTCGCCGACGCGGCGCCGGAGAAGTGGCGCACGGTGGTGGCGGAAGGCAAGGACACTCTCGACCAGGCCAGCCTGGTCGGCGGCCAGATCGTGGCGCAATACCTGCAGGACGCGCACAGCGCCGTGCGCCGCTACAGCCCGCATGGCAAGCTGCTGGGCGAGGTGAAGCTGCCGGGCCTGGGCACCGCCAGCGGCTTCGCCGGCCGCATCGGCGACACCGATACCTACTACAGCTACAGCAGTTACACCACGCCGGCCTCGGTCTACCGCCTGGATCTGAAAAGCGGCAGATCCGCGCTGCTGCACGCACCGAAGCTGGCCGGCTTCAAGCCGGCGGACTTCGAAAGCCGCCAGGTGTTCTACACCAGCAAGGACGGCACCCGCGTGCCGATGATCGTCACCGCGCGCAAGGGCGTGAAGCAGGACGGCAGCAACCCCACCATCCTCTACGGCTACGGCGGCTTCAACATCTCCATCCAGCCCACCTTCTCCGCGGCCATCGCCACCTGGATCCAGATGGGCGGCGTCTACGCCGTGGCCAATATGCGCGGCGGCGGCGAGTACGGCCGCGCTTGGCACGAAGCCGGCATGAAGACCCACAAGCAGAACGTGTTCGACGACTTCATCGGCGGCGCCGAATACCTCATCGCCCAGAAGTGGACCAGCCCGAAGTGGCTGGCCGTCTACGGCCGCTCCAACGGCGGCCTGCTGATCGGCGCGGTGACGGAACAGCGGCCCGACCTGTTCGCCGCGGTGATACCGCAGGTCGGCGTGATGGACATGCTGCGCTTCCGCGACTTCACCGTCGGCAAAGGCTGGGAGTCGGACTACGGCTCGGTCGAGAACGAGGACGAGTTCAAGGCCCTGCTGGCGTACTCGCCGTACCACAACGTCAAGGCCGGGGTGAAGTACCCGCCGATGCTGATCCTCACCGGCGACCACGACGACCGCGTCTACCCGGCGCACAGCTTCAAGTTCGCCGCGGCCATGCAGCATGCCGATCCGGACGGCAATCCCATCCTGATCCGCATCGACCTGCGCACCGGCCACGGCTCCGGCAAGCCCACCGGCAAGCTGATCGAGGAATACGCGGACATCTACGCCTTCGCGCTGAACGCCATGGGCCTGGCGAAGTAGCGGCGAGGGCCCTGGCACCGCTTCACGCCGCGGTGGCTTATGCTGCCGCGGTATATCTTGAAGTAACTGGCTGAATGGATTGGCTGAATGAACGGGCACGAGACAGAAGCGATGAAGAGATTCGGTGGATTCGGACTTGCGTCGGCCGCGGTGGCGGTCCTATGCCTGCTGGCGGGATGCTCCACGGCCGGCCACAAGGAGAAGCTGGCCGTCGGGACATCGGACGACACCAGTTGCCCGAAGGCAGGGCGCATGCTCGCGGCAAACGAGAGCGCCTATGGGCAAGCCTTCCTCAAGCGCTTCTCCGACCGCGTGACCTACCCGAGCGAAGCGCTGGAAGCGGGGCAGTCCGGCGCCGTGCAACTCTGCGCCCTGCTCAGTCGCGACGGCCTGGTCCACGGCGGCCGCATCGATGCCGGCAGCGGCTTCCCGCTGCTGGACGGCGCCGCGCTGTTGGCCCTGGGCGGGCTGAAGCACGCCAAGGAATCCGCTCCGCTGCCGCAGGATCTCGCACCGGGGCAGCAGCAGGTGTGGCTCGCTTTCTCGGTCAATTTCAAACCCGACCGGCCCGGCGTGCGCTTGCAGCAAGCTGCGGACGACCGCCCCTGCAAGAACACCGGGACGAAGGAAGGGGATCTCAATGCCGGGGCGGTAACGTCGGACGAATGGAGCGGCTTCCCGGCCGAATTTTCGGATGCGGTGAAGAAGCGCCTGATCTACCCCAAGCTGGCGTTGGACGATGGCGAATCCGGCTACACGCTGTTGTGCGTATCGCTGGATCGTGATTCGCACCTGCTTGGCGTCGCGATCAGCCAGAGTTCCGGCTCGCCGATGCTGGACGGCGCTTCGCTCATCGCCCTGGGCATGCTCCAGCTCAACACCGAGATCCCCTATATACCGGATCGTGTTCGGCAAACCCATGACACGATCACCTTCACCCAGGAGATCGACTGGACGCAGCCGAAGCCGCTGCCCTGAGCGCTCGCTGCGGCACCCTGCACGAGCGGCGGATTCCGGCAAGGGGCGATGCGCTGGTACCCGGACAACCCGGATTGGGTGCGCGGGTGCAAGATCGTGAATGCCGCAACTGGATCGAGCGGCAATACGGCGCTTGAGATCGGCAATCCGGTCTCGATGCATCGAGCGGTACCGTGCATCTGCGCTTTCCGCGGCATCGTCCCCAGCCGATGCCGCCCACCCGCTCAAACCATCAGGAAAGCTTTTCGACCCGCTGGATTTGCGCTTGCCCGGCCAGCGGCGTCACCGCCTGTGGCAGCTTGCGCAGACTCATCATGCAGCGCAGCTTGTCGCGCTCGCGCTCGTTCACCATTGCCAGTATGGCCGGTGTCATGCCTCTGCTCATGGGTGATCTCCTCCCCTTCGAACGGCGGATACTTTGCCCGCCTGCAATCAGTCTAGCGTACGGCAGACGGCTTTGCCGGTCCCCGGGGCCGGCTGAACGCCGCAGGTTGGCCGCCGGACGGCGTACCGTGGCTTACCGATCTTCAGAGCAACCCCGGAATGATCGCCTTGCGCTCCTTCGGATAGTCGGCGAAGCGCTCGACATACCAGCGGTGATGCGACAGCGCCCGCGGCAGCAGGTTGGCGGTGCTGAAGACGGCGAAAGACAGGCCTGCCGGGGTGAAGCTCATCAACGCCCAGCCGCACCACAGCACGATCTCGCCGAAATAATTGGCGGACGACACGTAGCGGAACAGCCCACCGTGCGGCACCTTGTAGCCGGTGCTGCCGTCCTGTCGCAGCCCGATGAGAATGGTGTCGGCCTGGAAATTGATCAGCCAGCCGGCAACGGCGACAGCCAGTCCGACAACGAAGCGCGGGTCATGCAGCCAGGCCGCATCCATCAGGTGCGGCGCATGCGCCACCGCATAGCCGTTGATGAAACCGTTGATGCTGTTGAACAGGATGCCGAAGATCACCCCGCTCAGCGGGAAGCGCTTGTGGCGGTCACGCATGCGCAGCGGATAGATCAGGGCGCGGTAGCAGTAGTGTGCTTGCCACAGCGCGAACAGCGTCACGGCCGCGGTGGAGGGTGCGTCGGCGCTGAGCCAGAAGGTGAGGGCGAAGGCGAACAGTTGCGGCGCCTCGAACAGCAGCCAGGCCGGCAGCGCCGGCAGCGTATTGCGCTGGCCCGGCTGCATATGCCGCCCATAAGGATTGACCGTGCGCAGGCTGCCCCAGAAGCTCAGCACCGAGACGACGAAGATGAAGATCGTCAGCCCGATCTGGATATGGTTGACCATCCCTCGCTCCTGTCCGTTATGTTCCCCCGCTTCAGCCTAACGGATTGGCCGCGTGGCGATTCAGCCGAATGGACGAGGGCGCGTCACCCCCATCACCGGCCCGCGCAACAGGAAAGGCCCCGCGCTGCGGGGCCTTTTTTCACTGCGGGAAGCGCTTACTTCTTGCCGCGCGCCTCATCGATTTTGTCCTTCACCACCTCGACGCCTGCCTCGATGTGCTCCTTCACGTCGTCGATCTTGTCCTTGATCTCGCCTTTGAGACGATCCTTCTTGCCTTCGACGCGCTGCGCCGTGCCCTTGGCTTCGAGTTCGTGGTCGCCGATGGCCCCGCCGACCTTTTCCTTGACCTTGCCTACGGCTTCCTTGACGCGACCCTTGGCCTTGTCGGCGCTGGCGCTGTGCGCCGCATCCTCAGTGGCATTGTGGATGCGTTCGCGCGCGTCGTCCTTGTCGTCCATGCTCATGATCGAACTCCTGTTCTGGATTGCCTGCTTGTGGGGGATTGGCCCGATGGATTGATCGGCCGTAGATTTGACCCCCAATGCCCGTGCGGGTTCCGCCCAGCGTCCTGCCGTTCAAAATGAATCCCAGCTGAATCAATGGCATAGCCGCGGCTTCCGGCGAAATTCGCGGAACCGGGATAGGGGTGGGCGGTCTTAGTCATGCCTGTCGCAGCAGCCCGGCGCATCGGAGCCAAGCTCCCATGCCCACCCGCCGGTACCACCGGCCGCCGCCCTCGAGCGGCGCTCAAGCAACGCTGCGGAAACATCAGCCATGCAGCCGTTTCCTTACGGCTTCAGCGGTGTTGCGCGCGCCGGATTCATCCCGGCAGCAGGCTTCGCAGTCGCGGCTACATCCGCGTCTCCACCCTAGTCGCGGCATGGTCCCGGACCAACGCAAAGCCGCAAGCAATCCCCATGACGTGGTTTTGCATTTCGCAATACCACAGGGGCAAGGCGGACCCGATGAAAGCGATCCAGTCAGAAGCCGAGCAGGCGTTCTATCGTGAAGTCGTTCAACTGGTGGCCAGTGATGCGCCCGATGGATGGGTCATCTCGGTGATGAAAATCGAAGTGGGCGAACCAGCCTGCGAAGTGACGGTGGACCATATCGACGCCACCGGCCACGTCATCTGGTTCGACATCACCGGCGAACTGCGCCAGCTGCTGTGCCGGGCCTGCGAACAATTCCGTGTCGCGACGCAGAGCGGCGCCGGAGCGAACTGGCTGCATGCTTCGCTGACGCTCTCGAGCAGCGGCGTCATCTCCGCCGATTTCTGGAGGCGATGAGGCGGATGCGATGCGAAAAGGCGCTACGCCTGCACCATGGCCGCGGCGAATCCGCCGAGGTAGAGGAGTAGCGCGAGCAGGATGCCCGCCAGCGGCACACTGAACCAGTAGCGCCTGGCCAGGATCAGGTAGCACAGCAAAAACAGGCCGCCGAACACCGCCAGGAAACGGTCCTGCAGCAGCAGGGCCGTGTGGCACAGGTCCAGATAGCCGTACACCGCGCCGAAGCAAATCACGCCGAGGCTATGGCTGGCATTGAAACCCACCCAGGCTTTCCACATGGTGGTGTCGCGTGAAATATTGGGCGAAACCTGCTGCATGCGTGCTTCCAGCGCCGCATCGCCATGCGGACTGAATTTATCGGTCAGGAAGGTATAAGAGCTTATCCGTGAATAAATCGCACCTGCGTTGCAGTCCAAAATCGCGTCAGGGAAGGCGGAGGGCTGAGCCATGGTGATTCCATGGCTCAGCCTGACAACGCAGCCTGGCGCGATTTTGGGCGCAACCCTTCGGGACGGGGCCATTTTTGCGCATTGCTGCGCCGGCCAGAGCGCGCCATGGAATCACCATGCCGCACTCTGTCCGACTTGCACTGCGCAAAAATAGCCGCCGTCGCAGGCGCGATTTATTCACGGATAAGCTCTAAGCCAG
>JAQGNS010000379.1 GCA_028291705.1 Nevskia sp. | reverse complement strand
AGCGCATGCTGCGCAAGCACGACGTCAAGGCTTGCTGGTTCATGAGCAGCTTCCAGAACCCGCTCGGCGGCAGCATGCCGGAGGAAAACCGGCAACGGCTGGTGGCCCTGCTCAAGGCACGCGACATCCCGCTGATCGAGGACGACGTCTACAGTGAGCTGTATTTCGGCGGCGAGCCGCCGCGGCCACTGAAAGCGCAGGACCGCGCCGGGCTGGTGCTGCACTGTGGCTCCTTCTCCAAGTGCCTGGCACCCGGCTACCGCATCGGCTGGGCCGCGCCCGGCCGTTATGCGCGGCAGGTGGAGCGGCTCAAGTTCACTGCCTCGATTTCCACCACGGTAGCGGCACAGGAAGCGCTCGCCCGCTATCTCGGCGAAGGCGGCTACGAATACCACCTGCGGCGCCTGCGCCAGGCCTTGCAGACGCAGCAGAACCAGATGCTGCAAGCCATCGGCCGCCATTTCCCGGCGCAGACGCGTGTCAGCCGCCCGCGCGGCGGCTATTTCCTGTGGCTGGAACTCCCCGCCGCGGTGGACGCACTGGAGTTGAACCGGCAGGCGACGGCGCAAGGCATCAGCATTGCGCCGGGGCCGATGTTCTCGGCCAAGCGCCAGTTCAGCAACTGCATACGCCTGAACTACGGGCACCCCTGGTCGCAGCAGATCGAGGACGCGGTGACCACGGTGGGAAGGCTCGCCTCGGTGATGTAACGACACCGCAGCGCACTTCAACAACCTGCGGCACTATCGCCAGATCATTCCCGCTGCTTCCGCCACAGCCCGACTGCATCGCCAATATCGATCTCCTATAATCCGGCGGTCCACCCCGGGGATTTCCGCTTGTCGCCTGCCCGCCGCCGGCATACCCAGCAGTTCGCGCTATGGCTTGCGCTGGCCGCGGTATTGCTGCGGGCTTTGCTGCCGGACGGCTTCATGCCGGAGCGCGGCGCCAACGGTGTCGTCGCCCTGCAATTCTGCTACGCCAGCCCACTGGCGAAGCTGCGCGCGCCGCAAGGCACTCCGGCCGGCGACCATGCCCACGCGGCTTGCGCCTTTGCCGCCGCCGCGGCCCCCGGCCTGCCCGGGGCCGGCATCCAGGCACCCTCCTTTCCCCTCGCCGCCCCGGCCATCGCGCCGCGGCAGGCTCTCGCCCTCGTCACTCGTTTCAGCAGCGGGCGCCCGCCCGCCCGCGGCCCACCCGCCATTTCCTGAAGTCAGCCGTCGCCCGGCGCGGCCCGCGTTCCATCCGGAATGCGGCAGCCGTCCTGCAACCCTTTCAGGAAATTTTCCATGCTACGCATGCGTATGCTGTTCGCGCTGGTTCTCGCGCCCGTGGTCTGCACCCCCGCTTTCGCCCAATCCGATGCCGCCGCGCAGGTAAAAGCACTGCGCAAGGCGCAGCTCCAGCAACAGCTTGAACAGATCCAGTCCGAACTGAAGCAGCTGGATCAGCCGGATGCGGCGGCCATCACCGCGACGCCTTCAAACACAACAGCCGAGGACGGCAAGGCCACCACGTTGAACGCGGTGGTGGTCAGCGGCCAGCGCGTCAACGGCCGCGGCGCGGCGGGACAAACCGTGACCTCGGTGGACCGCAGCCAGTTCGAGAACACCCCCGCCGCCAATATCGGCGACGTGCTGGCCCTGAGCCCCGGCGTCACCTACCTCCAGGGCAATGGCCCGCGGGACGCTTCCATCTCCGTGCGTGGCTCCAACGAGCGGCAGACCTTCGGCATCCGCAACGTCAAGGTCTTCGAGGACGGCTTTCCGGTGACGCAGCCCGACGGCCTGTCGCGCACCGATCTTACCGACCCGCACGCCTACGGCAGCATCGACGTGTTCCAGGGACCGTCCTCCGCCTGGTACGGCAACTACGCCACCGGCGGCGCGATCGACTTCCACACCCGCCAGGGCCGCGACATTCAGGGCGTGGAAGCCGGCGCGGATTTCGGCAGCTACGACTACTACAACGATTACGTCACCGCCGGCGGCCGCGGCGAGCGCTACGAGTACTCCGCCTTTCTCAGCAACGTGCGCGGCAATCCCGTCACCGCCCATACCGACTACGACACCGTCACCGAGAACCTGCTGCTCACCCTGCTGGCCACGCCCACCGACCGCATCACGCTGAAGCTGATCAACAATGATCTAGACGCCAATCTGTCGCTGCGCCTGTCGCTGAACCAGTACCGGCAGAATCCCTATCAGACGAATTGCGCCGCGCTCACCGGCGCCGCTTGCGCCTCCATCAGCGTCTTCGGCAACGGCTTCAACGGTACGAAACAGAGCCTCTCCCCGGAACAGGCCGACCTCGGCCGTCACGACCGCCGCACCATCGTCGGCGGTCGCTGGGAGCACGACTTCGATGCGGCCACCACCTGGCGCACGCAGTTCGTGTTCGACAACCGTGACTACAAGCAACCCACCAACGCCAGCGCCGCCATCGGCACCATTCCCTCATTCAACCTGATGAGCGACCTGGTCCACAGCGGCACCGTGCTGGGCCGCGATGCCACCACCTCGGCCGGCGTGTTCTTCAACTACGAGGACATCAACTCCTACACCTACAACCTGAGCGGCGGCGGCGCGAACGCGCTCGGCGGCATCACCCAGACTGTGCGGGGCCATCACCTCAACGCCGGCTTCCGCGCACGCGAGGAACTGAGCCTGGCGCCGCAGTGGAGCGGCGTGGTCGGCCTCGGCGGCGAATTCACCCAGCTCAATGCGCAGGCCGCCAATACCAGCTACAGCGGCGCCACGCCCACCATCACACGCATCACCGGTGATCGGGTATTCCTCAACGTCGCACCGGAAGCGGCGCTGCTGTTCACGCCGGATGCGGCCTGGCAGTTCCACGCGCGCGTCGCCACCGGTTACGGCACGCCGCAGGCCACCAACCTGTTCGTCACGCAGCAGGGCGTCGCCGGCAACAATGCCCAGCTCAAGGCGCAGAGCAACCTCGGCTTCGATCTCGGCGCGCAATGGACCGTGGCGGAAACGCTCAAGGCCACACTCACCGGCTTCTACGAGTTCTATCGCAATGAACTGGTGACGCAGTCAGCCGGGGCCAGCCTGCAAAGCTTCACCTTCAATGCACCCTCGTCCGAGCATCGCGGTGTGGAACTGGGACTCGACTGGCATCCCCTGCCCGGCCTGCTGCCCGGCGCCTGGCTGTCTGCCGCTTACATGTACGACAACCAGGTCTATGCCGAGTACAGCGAACAGCTCAGCGCCGGCACGCAGACCGCCAGCTTCGACCGCGCCGGCAAGCGCATCCCGGGCGTGGATCCATCCACCCTCAACGCACGCCTCGGCTACGACCAGCGCAGCGGCGCCCTGCGCGGTGCCGGCGGCTATCTCGAAACCAGCTATCGCGGCGCGTTCTACCTCGACAACGCCAACCTGCTCAGGGCACCGAGCTACACCCTGCTCAACCTGAGCCTGCACTACGATCCGCCGGCGGCGGAAGGCCTGCTGTCGCGCCTGCGCTTCTACTTCGAGGCGCAGAACCTGCTCAACCGCATCTACGTCGCTTCCGCTTCCAACATCATCGACAGCATCGACGGAACGGGTGCGCAGAACGGCGCCGACATCCTTGCCGGAGCCACGGGCTCGATCTACGCCGGCTCGCCGCGCGCGTACTTCGGCGGCATGCGGCTCAAGTTCTGAACAGCGCGCCAGCACAGGAAATTCCCATGAACCATTCGATCCGCGCTCCGCGCAAACTCTGGCCCGACTATCGCTCGGTCTGGCGCTGGCATTTCTATGCCGGCCTGTTCTGCACACCCTTCGTGCTGTGGCTGGCCTGCACCGGCTCGCTGTATCTGTTCCGGCCGCAGGTGGAAGCCTGGCTCGACCGGCCTTACGAGAGCCTGCGGCTGGATGGCCCGGCCGCCAGCGCGCAGGCGCAGGTAGCCGCCGCGCTGGCCGCCGTGCCCGGTGCAAGACTGCACGCCTACCAATTGCCTTTGACCGCGCAGTCCGCGGTGCAGGTGCTGGTCGGCAGGGGCGCGGACGAGTACCGCGTCTACGTGCACCCGCAAACCCTGCAAATCCTGAAGCAGGAGCGCGAGGAAGACCGGCCGATGCGATTCATCTTCCGCCTGCACGGCGAACTGCTGCTGGGCGACCGCGGTTCGATGCTGGTGGAACTGGCAGCCTCCTGGGCCATCATCATGATCGTCAGCGGCCTGTTCCTGTGGTGGCCACGACAGGCGCAGGGATTGGGCGGCGTGCTGTATCCGCGTCTGGGACGCGGCGGCCGCACCTTCTGGCGCGACCTGCACGCGGTGACCGGTTTGTGGGTCTCGGCTTTCGCCCTGTTCCTGCTGCTCAGCGGCCTGCCCTGGGCCAAGTCCTGGGGCGGCAACCTCAAGGCGCTGCGGCAGTTCAGCAGCCAGGCCCAGGTGCAGCAGGACTGGAGCACCGGCAGTTCCTCCGAAGCGGCGCGGCAGGCGGCGATGAACATGCCGGCGGCTGGCGGCGAGCATCATCACGGCAACGCCGGCGAGGCTGCCGGCCCGCAGGACTACGGTGCGCTCGACCGGCTGGTGGCGACCGTGCAGCCGCTGCAACTGCCGCCGCCGGTGTTGATCACGCCACCATCCAAGGCCTCTCCCGCATGGAGCGCACGCTCCGATGCGCAGAACCGGCCGCAACGCGTCAGCCTCACGCTCGATGGCGCCAGCGGCGCCATCCTGCAACGGCAGGACTTCAGCCAGCGCCCCCTGCTCGACCGCATCATCGGCGTCGGCACCGCCGCGCACGAAGGCCAGCTGTTCGGCTGGACCAACCAGTTGCTCGGACTGCTGACAGCACTGGGGCTGATCACCATCAGCCTGAGTGCCTTGAAGCTGTGGTGGAGCCGGCGGCCGGACGGCACGCTGGGCGCGCCAGCACTGTTGCAGGCACGGCGCCTGCCGCTGGCGTTGCCCCTGCTGCTGCTTGCATTCGGCATCCTGTTGCCGCTGTTCGGCGCTTCGATCGTTGCCGTGTTGCTGGCGGAATGGCTGATCCTGCGCCGCATTCCGCAGGTATGTGACTTTCTCGGGCTGGGCACGGTGCGCGTCTCCGCCACGGAAGCATGAGTTAAGATCGGGCGCATTCATCCCGCGCTGGATCACACGGTGGCAAGCAAGCAGCAAAAGAAAAACGGCGAAGAAAGCAGCAATGCCGCTCACGGCGTAACGCTGCCGCTGGACCAGTTCAGCCGGCTGGTGGCGCTGGTTTATCGCGGCGCCCTGGATCCCCTGCCCTGGTCCGGCGCGGTCGAGGCCTTGCACCGGCTGCTGCAGGCGAGTTGGGTGACCCTGATCCTGCGCCCCGCTTCGGCCGGGCACCAAGCGCTGATGATCAACATGGGGCTGGAGGGCGGCCCGCACGTCGCCGCCAGTCCGCACATCAACCCGGATGTGTTCACGCTCGACCCATTCATGAACCTGCCCAGCGACCGCATCGTCACCGCCGACGAGATGGTGGGTGAAAGCAACTGGCTCAACAGCGAGTACTACCGGCAATTCTGCGAACCGGCCGGCGTGCGCTACGTCATGGGCGCGGACATCCACACCGAGGAAGGCTCGGAATGCCGCTTCCGCATCTGCCGCCCACCGGAAGCGCAGCCGTTTTCCGCGGCCGACAAGGCCCTGTGCCAGATGCTGCTGCCGCATTTCGAAAACGCCGTGCGCTTCTACACCAGCATCGACGCCGCGGAATCCGAGCGCCAGCTGCTGGCCGGCACGGTGGACCGCATGCTGCTCGGCACGGTGATCCTCGACGAGGCCGGCACCGTCCTCAAGACCAACAGTGTGGCGCACCACATCCTGCGCGAGAACGACGGCCTGCGCATCGCGCAAGGCCTGCTGGAAGCCGGCTACGGCGCGGAGAACCGTGAACTGTATCGCCTGATCAAGCTGGCCTTGCAGGGCATTACCAGCACCGCCGGCGCGGTGTCCCAGGCGATGTCGATCAGCCGCCCCTCCGGCCGCGCCAAGCTGGGTCTGGCATTGCGCAGCATCCCGCAGGGCGAGTGGCTGGAAACCCGGCACCGGCCCACAGTGGCCGTATTCATCCGCGACCCGGAAAGCCGTTCGCAGGCCACACGCGAGATGATCCAGCGCCTGTTTGGCCTGACGCCGGCGGAATCCTCACTGGCGCTGCTGCTGGCGGATGGCCAGAGCCTGGACGAAGCCGCCGTCCAGCTCGGCGTGCGCAAGAACACCGCCCGGGCGCAGCTGCGCGCCATCTTCTCCAAGACCGGCGTGACGCGGCAAACCGCCCTGGTGCGCCTGCTGCTGGCCAGCGTCACGCCGCAATAGCGGCAACCACGACATACCGATCGGTACTTAACCGCCGGTCGCGCTGACTCAACCGCCTGTCGCCTGCGCCAGGTCGGCCGTCATGACGACCGGAATTCGCGATGCCGCTTTTTTGCAGTGCGACAAGGCGCCGCCAAACGCCGCATGGCCGCTGCATCCCACGCCATTCACGGCCTGCCCCCGGCTTCCGGCGTCCACCCTTCGTCGCCGTACGGCCAAAGTAGCGCATTTTGTTTAAGCCATTTGGACGATTCTGCTTCCGGCTGATGGGGAGAGTCTTGCCTCCGGGCCTTGCCCGAAAAATATAAAAATCCGGAGGAGAGAAATGAACAGAAAGCAGCGGGCTCATTCCGCTCGTATGGGTTCCGCTCGCGCGGATGCTGCCGGGAGCTTTGGCGCCGACCTGTGCGGCATGCGCAAACGCAGCCTGGCGCTGGCGGCGATGGGACTGGCCGGCGGGCTGTGCGGCGAAGCGCAGGCGGGATCGCTGGACTTCGGCAACGACACCGCGATGCAATATACGGTGACGCTCAACTACGCCTTGGGCGTGCGCCTGAGCGACCCTTCCGCATCGCTGGTGAATGGTCCGCTGGGCAGCAATTTCCTGCCCACCACCATCAACATGGATGACGGCGACCGCAATTTCAGCGCCGGCAGCCTGATCAACAACCGCGTCAGCGCACGCCTGGAAGCGGACCTGCACCACAAGAACTATGGCGTTTTCGTGCGCGGCGACGGCTTCTACGACCAGGCCTACCATCACCCCAACGACAACGATTCGCCCGCCACCATCAACAAGGCCGGCCCGAACAGCCAGTTCAGCGACGACGCCAAGTACTTCCAGGGCAACCGCGCGCGCCTGCTCGATGCCTACGCCTATGCCGACTGGAATATCGGCCATACCGATCTGAACGTGCGCCTGGGGCGGCAAGTAGTGGCCTGGGGCGAAGGCCTGTTCTTCCCCAACATCTCCGGCGCGCAAGGGCCCGCCGACGCGACCCGCGCCAACATTCCCGGCACCGAGGTGAAGGACATCCTGCTGCCGGTGAACCAGGGCTCGGTGCAATGGTCGCTGACCAAGGACCTGAGCCTGCTTGGCTACTACCAGTTCCAGTACCGCTACAACGAGCTGGACCCGGTCGGCGATTATTTCTCCTACACCGATGTGGTGGGGCCCGGCGCCGAATTCATCTACGCCTTCCCTCTGCCCACCGGCGGCAACTACACCATCAAGCGCGCCGGTGATCTCAAGCCGAGCGACTTCGGCCAATGGGGCCTGGGGCTGCACTACAGCCTCAACTCCTTCACCGAGATCGGCGTCTACCAGTTGCGTTACCACGACAAGAATCCCAGCGTGGTGACCAATTTCGACCCGACTACGCTGCTGCCGACCACCTACAACATCCGTTACGCCGATGGCATCGACCTCACCGGCATCAGCCTGTCCTCGTCGATCGGCCCGGTCAATGTCGCCGGTGAAATGAGCTACAAGGACGGCGTGCCGCTGCTGGTCAACACTGCCGCCGGCGCCACCGCCAGCCCCGGCAAGGCGACGCAAGCGCAGGCCTCGGCCATCTACATCCTCGGGCCGAGCTTCATTGCCCGCGAAGTGGATTTCGTCGGCGAAGTGGGCTACCTGCACGTCAACGGCGTCGATGCGGTCGGCGGCAGCAGCACCCTGGTCAATACCAAGAACGCCTGGGCCTATGAAGGCAGCGCCACGCTGAACTACCCCAATGTGTTCAACGGCTGGGATCTGGCGGTGCCGTTCACCTGGGCTCACGCGGTCACCGGCACGGCGGCGGTATCCGGCGCCTTCGGCAGCCTGGTCGGCCACGGCGACCAGCGCGCCAGCGCCGGCCTGACCTTCACGTATCTCTCCAAACTCGAGGTGGCGACCAGCTACAACGCCTTCCTCGGCAGCGCCAACCCGACCACCCACCCGCTCGCGGATCGCGACTACGTGGCGCTGAACCTCAAATACCGATTCTGAGCCCGAATCCGGGCCAAGGATCGAAACCCCAATGCGGAGGAAATTTTCGATGAACCTGAAACTGGCATGCGCCGCGGCACTGACCGCGGCGGCAGGCATCCTGTCCATGCAGCCGGCCGCGGCCGCGGTGTCCGCCGAAGAAGCGGCGCAACTCGGCGGCGACAAGCTGACCTGCACCGGCGCCGAACGCGCCGGCAACGCCGACGGCGGCATTCCCGCCTACAGCGGCAAATGGCTCGGTGCGCCTCCCGGGCTGGAGGTGAAGAACGCGCACGGCCACGATCCCGATCCTTACGCAGACGAGAAGCCGCTGTTCACCATCACCGCGCAGAACCTCGCGCAATACGCCGACAAGCTCACCGATGGCGAGAAGGCCCTGTTCAAGCGTTATCCAGCCAACTTCCGCATGCCGGTCTACACCAGCCACCGCGATTTCCGCTACGCCGACTGGGTCTGCGACACGCTGAAGAAGAACGCCACCACGGCGACGCTGTTGCACGACGGCATCGGCGTCAGCGCCACCACCGGCGCGGTGCCTTTCCCCATCCCCAAGAACGGCTCCGAGCTGCAATGGAACCTGCAGTTGCCGACCCGCGCCTGGACCGAGGTCGCCACTTACGACCAGGGCGCGGTCTACGCCAACGGCAACATCTCCTGGGGCCGCGTCGCCTACAAGATCCTGGCGCCGGTGAACGATCCGAACAAGCGCGGCTCGACCAACGACGTGCTCAGTTCCTACTTCTACGTCATGACCCTGCTGCCGGAACGCGACAAGGGCAGCATCAACGTCGGCTGGACGCCCAACGACTACGACCATAACTACATCCACACCTGGGGCTACAACCCCGGCACCCGCCGCGTGCGCGAGTCGCCGGAGTTCGGCTACGACCTGCCGCAGGGCGCCGGCGGCTTCAGGACGGTGGACGACGACCGCCTGCTCAACGGCTCGCCCGAGCGCTACGACTGGAAGATCGCCGGCAAGCGCGAGGTCTACATCCCTTACGACGGCTATCGCCTCAACGATCCCAAGGTGAAGTACGCCGACCTGCTCAAGCAGGGCACCATCAATCCCGACTACATGCGCTACGAGCTGCACCGCGTCTGGGTGCTGGAAGGCAACCTCAAGCCGGGGTATCGCCACCTCTACAAGAAGCGCGTGATCTACATGGATGAGGACACCTGGCACGGCGTGATGGCCGACACCTACGACAACCGCCTGCAGTTGTGGCGCGTCGGCATGGTCAACTACTTCTACGCCTACGAGATGCAGGCCTTCCACGCCGGCGTATCGGTCTACCACGACCTCGTCGATGGGGCCTATATCGCCGACCGCATGGTCAACGAGCAGCCCGAAGGCGAGAAACTGAACGAGGGCGGCCTGACGCCGAACGATTTCACGCCGGATGCGGCGCGGCGCGGCGGGCACTGAGCGGCAGCGTCGAAGAAGCAAAGCCGAACGGAAAAGGCCCCGACTATCGGGGCCTTTTTTGTCGTCTATCCGCCCGGCGGCTACTCGAAGTTCGATACCGTGCCTTTGCGCTCCAGCTTGCCCCAGCCGACCCGGCCGCCCGCCGCGGCCGAGAAGACCGACTTGATCACCACGTAATAGAGCAGTTGCCGGTAGCCGAAGCGCTGCAATGCCAGCAGCGGCAGCAGACTCCACTCTTCCTGCTTTTCCATGGCCAGGGCGATGGCGACCACTACCGTATCCAGCGCCATGAAGGCGAAGAAATAGATGGTGGTGAGGTAGAGGTTGGTGGGATCGAACTGGCCACGGTGCTGTAGCCAGTCGATGCCGGTTTTCACGATCTGGAACACCAGGGCGAGATCCAGCAGCGGCGAGATCGACGCGAGCACGATCTGGAACAGGATCACCTGCGGCAGGGCGATGAATCCCAGGGTGCCGTAGCGCCGCGCGAACAGCGCATCCCGGTGCTTCCAGATGCACTGGAAGGTGCCGAAAGCCCAGCGGAAGCGTTGCCGAATCAGGCCCTGCACGGTGTCCGGCGCCTCGGTCCAGGCGATGGCCGAGCTGTCGTACAGCACCTGGTAGCCGGCCTTCTGCACGGAGATGGTGAGATCCTGGTCCTCGGCCAGCGTGTTGCTGGGGAAGCCGCCCAGTTCGTCCAGCACGCTGCGGCGCCAGGCACCGACCGCGCCCGGAACCACCGTGATGCAGCCGAGCACCATCAGCGCGCGGCGCTCGAGGTTCTGGGCGCTGATGTATTCCAGCGCCTGCCAGTTGGTGATGGTGTTGACGCGGTTGCCCACCTTGGCATTGCCGGCGACGGCGCCGACCTTCGGCTCGGCGAACCAGCGGGCCAGACTGCTGATGGTCTCCGGCTCGAACTGGGTGTCCGCGTCGAGCGCGACGATGACGCTGCCGCGCGCCAGGCCCAGGCCGA
>JAQGNS010000346.1 GCA_028291705.1 Nevskia sp. | reverse complement strand
GCCTCCAGACGCGCGGGCCTTTAGCTCAATTGGTTAGAGCAGGGGACTCATAATCCCTTGGTTGTCGGTTCAAGTCCGACAGGGCCCACCATTTCCGGAGATGACGCCGACGGACTGGAGGTGGCCTGCCGCCGGTCATGCACGCGCATTCTCGCTGAAGAACCGTTTCGCGGTCCCGGCCGCTGAGGGGAAAACATGGCCTTGATTCGCCGGCTGCCCGAAGGGCCGCTGGACATCATCGGAGACGTGCACGGCGAGCTGGCGGCGCTGCATGAGCTGCTGGTCCGGCTGGGCTATGACGCCGAAGGCCGGCACCCTGAAGGCCGGCGCCTGGTGTTCCTGGGCGACCTCTGCGACCGCGGGCCGGACAGCCCCGGGGTATTCGCCCTGGTGCGCCGCATCGTCGACAGCGGCCGTGGCGACTGCATCCTCGGCAATCACGAACTGAATCTGCTGCGGCTTTCGCCGAAGCTGGGCAACGGCTGGTTCTTTCCCGAGGAAGACGACCACGACCTCAAGCTGGGCCAGTTCACCGACTGCCGGCGGCTGCCGCAGGAGGAGCGCGCGGCGCTGCTGCAATTCATCGGCAGTCTGCCGCTGGCGCTGGAGCGTGAGGACCTGCGCATCGTGCATGCCTGCTGGAACGCGGAGACCATCGCGGCCCTGCGCGGCGACGGCACGGACGAGCTGCTGCTCATCTACCGCGACAGCGAGCAGCACTACGCCGATCGCATGGCCAGCGCCGATTTCCTCACGTTGGCGGAAGCCGAAGAGCAGGCCTTTTCCGCGATGGCCACCGATCGCACTCGCCAGCCGCCGCCTTCACCGAACTACGCGCGCTGCGACGAGCTGTACCAGAACGGCAACCCGGTGCGCGTCACCACCTCCGGCATGGAGCGCGTCGCCGCGCAGCCCTTCTTCTCCACCGGCAAGTGGCGCCTGCTGGAGCGCGTGCGCTGGTGGGAGGAATACACCGACGCGGTGCCGGTGGTGTTCGGCCACTATTGGCGCGTGCCGGACGGCATGGAGCGGCCGCGGCACAAGGACATCATGAATCCCTTCGAGAACTACGCCGAAGGCGACTGGTTCGGCCCGCAGGCCCGCGCCTTCTGTGTCGACTACTGCGTCGGCGCGCGCTTCCTGGAGCGGGAACGCGGTGTCACCACCGGCTTCCTCACCCGGCTGGGCGCACTGCGCTGGCCGGAAGCGGTGTTGCTGATGGACAACGGCCGCACGGCGCAGACCACGCCGGGATCGCGTGGGGACGCGCTTTAAGCGCCGCCACGCGCAAGCAAAGCGCTTATTCCGACGGCAGGTAACCGAACAGCTGCCGGCGTTGCTCCGGCGTCAGCTCCCGCATCCTGCGGATGTTGGTCTCCGGGATGCCGTCGGGATCGGGGTGGCTGTCCAGCGCCGCTTCCACGCTGTCTTCACGCAGCAGGTGCAGCAACGGGTAAGGCGCGCGGTTGGTGAGGTTCTCGGCGTCGCCCGGCATGGTGCCGGCGAACTGATACTGCGGGTGGAAGCTCGCCACCTGGTAGTCGCCGCTCCACTCGAACTCCTCCAGTAGCTGGTCCACCTGGTCGAGGAAGTCGTTGTAGTCGGCGAAGTCCGCCAGCAGGCTGGGGATCGCGATCAGCGTGGTTTCCAGCTCCGCCGGCGGCATCTCGTCCAGCTTGCGCAGCTCCATCTGCAACTCGGTCAGCAGCTCCAGTTCGTCGGCCGCCGTGCTGACATGGACCCGCAAGCGCCCCTCGCGCACCGGCTTGCCGGCGAAGGGGCACAGGTTCAGGCCGATCACCACGCTGTCCAGCCATTGCCGCACTGCGCTTTCGATGGGATCCATGGAGGGCTGCCTCAGATAAAGGCGGGCACTTTAAGGCTTACGGCACGGCGGCGAAAGCGATGGCATTCGTCGATCCGCGTCGCGCTCAACGCTCCGCCACAGCCTCCGCCCCCTCGTGGTACTTCTTCTCGCCCACCGGCAGCGCCACCTTGAGCCAGTTCTGCCGCGGCGGCAGCGGGCAGGTGGCGTACGGGGTGTAGGCGCAGGGCGGGTTCTGCAAGCGGTTGAAGTCCAGCCACACTTCGCCGGGCTGGTCGAGGCCGTGGTCGGGGAATTCGCTGTAGAGGAAGCGGCCGGCGCCATAGCTGGTCTTGGGGCTGGTGCTGTCGCGCAGGATGTAGAACAGCACCGTGTCGCCCGGCTCCTCGATGATCGGCTCCAGCTTGTAGCTCTGGCCGCCGATGGTGAATTCCGCCACGCCCGGCACCGGCGACTTGTCCTCGGTGCCGATGATGCTGGCGATGGAGAGGATCTTCGGCGGCACGTACGGGGTCCACTTCGCCTTGACGCGGAAGGCCGGGTCCGGTGCGTACCAGTTGAGGTGCTGGAAGCCGGTGCGCGTCGGCGCCTGTGCATCCTTCACCCGCAGGATATAGCGGTCGCTGCGGTGGATGACGAAGAACACCAGGGTGCCGGCGGTGAGCCGGGTGGGCTGCGGCTCGTCGTCGGCATGCAGGGTCTGCGCCTGTGCCGGCTTGCCGTCCACCTGAAGTTCGGCGGGGAAGCCGCCGGGCGGCGGCAGCAGCTTGACGAGTTTGCCGTCGCGCTCGAGCACGCCGAGGTGCGCCGGCACTTGGCCCTTGAGGTGGATGGGGTTGTCCTCGGCGCCGCCGAAGGGGTTACGCCCCTGGACGATCGGCTCCAGGCCGGTGAGGGACATCCAGCCTTCCGGCGCGGACAGCTTCTGCGCACGCGCGTCGCGCCAGGCCTGCAGGTCCTTGCTCCAGTCGCCGGAGGGCGGCGTGGTTGCCGCCGCGGCCAGGGTGCAGCTGGCACCGGCCAGCGCCAGCAGGCCGCTGCGTAGCATCGCTTGGGTGTTCATGGGGGTATCCCGATATATTCGATGCGCCGATTTTGCGCGCGAAAGCGGCATAACGAAACGAATTTGTAGCAATGAGCTAATGTTCAGTTGATCCGGGCGCCTGGCAGGTCGCTGCCGACTCGCGGCCCCATCGCGCCCGACAAAACGAGGAAATGTCCATGCGTTCTAGTTTCTCCAAGTTGCTGCTGGCCGGCCTGCTGAGTTCCAGCTTCGCCGCCTGCGCCGACCAGGCGACACAAACAGTCGAGGCCGGCAGCGGCCCGCACCCGGTACTGCCGCCGCCGCAGCACAGCCTGTTGCCGACGGTGAAGATCGCCCCGGCCAAGGGCTGGGTCGCCGGCGCCAAGCCGGTCGCCGCGCCCGGCCTTGCCGTGGCCGCCTACGCCAACGGGCTGGACCATCCGCGCTGGCTCTATGTGCTGCCCAACGGCGATGTGCTGGTGGCGGAGACCAATTCCCCGGCCAAGCCGGATGACGACGCCGGCATCAAGGGCTGGATCGGCAAGCTGGTGATGAAGCGCGCCGGCGCCGGCGTGCCCACCGCCAACCGCATCACCCTGCTGCGCGATAAGGACGGCGACGGTGTGGCGGAAACCCGGAGCGTGTTCCTGCAAGGCCTGAACTCGCCCTTCGGCATGAGCCTGGTCGGCGATACGCTGTACGTGGCGGATACCGATGCGGTGCTGCGCTTCCCCTACCACGCGGGCGACACGCAGATCACCGCGCCGGGGGTGAAGGTCACCGATCTGCCGGCGGGCACCATCAATCACCACTGGACCAAGAACATCCTGGCCAGCCCGGACGGCTCGAAGCTCTATGTCACGGTGGGCTCCAACAGCAATGTCGCCGAGAACGGCATGGAGAACGAGCACAACCGCGCCGCCATCCTCGAAGTCGATCCGGCCAGCGGCCACTCCCGCGTCTTCGCCTCCGGCCTGCGCAATCCCAACGGCCTGGCCTGGCAGCCGCAGAGCGGCGCGCTGTGGACGGCGGTGAACGAGCGCGACGAGATCGGCAGCGACCTCGTGCCGGATTACATGACCGCCGTGCGCGACGGCGGCTTCTACGGCTGGCCCTACAGCTACTACGGCCAGCACGTCGACGAGCGCGTCCAGCCGCAGAATCCGGATCTCGTGGCCAAGGCCCTGGTGCCCGACTACGCGCTGGGGCCGCACACCGCCTCGCTGGGTTTGTGTTTTTACCAGGGCGCACTGCTGCCGCAGCACTATGCCGGCGGTGCCTTCGTCGGCCAGCACGGCTCCTGGAATCGCAATCCGCGCAGCGGCTACAAGGTGATCTTCGTACCCTTCGCCGACGGCAAGCCGGCCGGCGTGCCGGAAGATGTATTGACCGGCTTCCTCGATGCGGACGGCGATGCCCTCGGCCGCCCGGTAGGCGTAACGGTGGACCGCGCCGGCGCGCTGCTGGTGGCGGACGATGTGGGCAATACGGTGTGGCGTATTACGCCGGCCGCCTCGCACTAAAGCATTCTGCGCGATCCCTCTCCCGCTTGGGGGAGAGGGCGGCCCGAAGGGCCGGGAGAGGACCGTGGCTGAAGTTTGCCCTCTTTGTTATCGATGGATTGTTTTGCCCATCAGCGTGTTGCATGCAGCGTAGGATGTGCTGAGCGTAGCGAAGCGCATCGTTTACCGCGCCGCTCGATTGATGCGCTTCGCTACGCTCAGCACATCCTACCTGCCTAGATAGATTCAGTCTGAATGTACAAACGTTATCCCCTCTCCCGCTAGCGGAGAGGGTGGCCCGAAGGGCCGGGAGAGGGCCGTGGTGCGGCGAAAAGCGCCCTCTCCCCCAACCCCTCTCCCGCATGCGGGAGAGGGGAGTAGCGTGCGGTCGAAGAAATCTTTCCGAACGCGCTACAGCAGGATGTAGTCCTTCGGAATTTCCGGTAGCGGCGGCAACGGGTCGCCCAGCATCTCCAGCAGCGTGGACTTGATCATCAGCGTCAGGGTATTGAGTGGCAGGTCGTTGGGATCGGTGCCGAACGGTTCTTCGATCTCCTCGGCGATGGCGTCGACCGCGATGAAGGTATAGGAGATGAACACCGCGAACAGCGGCGTCAGCCAGCCGATGGCCGCGGCCAGGCCGAACGGCAGCAGCATGCAGTACACGTACACCGTGCGGTGCAGCAGCACGGCATAGGGCATCGGGATCGGCGTGTTCTGGATGCGCTCGCAGCCGCCGACCACCTCGGCGAGTTGGTCGAGGCTGCTTTCCATGGCGTGCGCCATCATCTCGCTGACGCGGCCCTCGCGGCGGGACTGGCCCAGCTGCTGGCCCAGCAGCAGCAAAATCGCCATCGGCCGGAAGCGCGCGGCAAGCACGCCCGGCAGCGCTTCGGCGGGCAGCAGGTCCTTCAGCTCCGCGGCGGGATCGCTGCGGCGCAACTGGTGTTTCAGCGCATAGGAGAATGCCGCCAACCCCAGCACGAAGCGCCGCGCTTCCGCCCCGTCCGGTGCCCACTGCGTCTCGGTCAGCGCCTGGCGGCTGAGCGCGCGCGCCACGTTGAGCAGCTGCCCCCACAGCCGGCGCGCTTCCCAGTAGCGGTCATAGCTGACGGTATTGCGGAACCCCAGGAAGATGGCGAGCGCAATGCCGACCAGGGTGAAGGGCTGGATGTTCAGGTCCAGCGCCAGCCGCGACAGCAGGAACTGGTGGGCCGGCACCGCCACCACGCCCAGGATCAGGATCACCGTCAGGCGCGGCAGGATCTTCGGCAGGATCGAACCGCGCCAGGCGAAGATCATGCGGAACCAGTTCAGCTTCGAGCGTACGATCATTGCGGACCCTTCTCCTCAGTACGGCGCCAGGCCGCGGCGGCAAGGGTAGCGCATCCGGCCCGCGCCGGGCATGGGTTACAAACCTGTAGCCTTGTTGGCACATCCAAGTGCATCGGTTGGCACGCCGCAGGGGGCGGTGTGCGGCCGGGCGCACATGACAAAAAGGGGAATCAGGGATGCGTACCAGAATCGTTTCACTGCTCGCCGCGGTAGCCTTGCTTGCCGGCTGTGCCGGTGCCGCGCCGCAGCCGGTTCAGGACAGGGCCGAACTGCAAAAGCAGGTGATGGAGACCGAGCAGGCCTTCGCCAAGTCCATGGCCGACCGCGATCATGCCGCCTTCACCTCACATCTGTCGGAAGAAGCGGTGTTCTTCTCCGATCCGAACGTGCTGCGCGGCAAGCAGGCGGTGGCGGATGCCTGGAAGCCCTACTTCGCCAAGCCGGCCGCACCCTTCTCGTGGAAGCCCGAGCACGTCGAGGTGCTGGATTCCGGCACGCTGGCGCTGAGCAGCGGCCCGGTCTACAACCCGCAGGGCAAGCTGATCGCCACCTTCAATTCCATCTGGCGGCTGGAAGCGCCCGGCGTGTGGCGCATCGTCTTCGACAAGGGCAGCGACGTCTGCAAGTAGCCCGGCTTTTCAGCGCGGCGTCTTGCGCCGTGCCTGGTCCTCGCCAAAGAACTTGTCCAGCGCCGCGCCGGAGGCCGCTTCACCGAGCGCATTGAAGCTGCCCTGCTGCGCGATCTCCTGCGCCGCGCGCATGAAGCCTCCCCAGGCCGAACGCGCCAGCGCGCCGCCGACGCTGATGCGGCGCACGCCCAGATCGGCCAGTTCCGCGACGCTCAGTTTCATCGCTGGCACGGTCAGCACGTTGAGCGGCTTGGGCGCCACCGCCCGCACCAGCAGCTTCACTTCCTCGCGGGTCTTGGCGCCGGGCGCGTAGAGCATGTCGGCGCCGGCATCCGCATAGGCCTGCAAGCGGAGGATCGCTTCCTTCAGCGGCGTTGCGTGCCCGGTGAGGAAGCATTCGGCGCGGCCCACCAGCAGGGCCTCGCCGCCGCGCTCGTCGATCGCCGCGCGGGCCGCGGCGATGCGTTCCACCGCC
>JAQGNS010000307.1 GCA_028291705.1 Nevskia sp. | reverse complement strand
GCGCAGAAACGACAAAGCCCCGCTAAGCGGGGCCTCTACGCTGAAACGTGAAGCGAATGGTGCGCCCGGAAGGATTCGAACCTCCGACCCCCTAGTTCGTAGCCAGGTGCTCTATCCAACTGAGCTACGGGCGCGTTGCGCTTCAGCTATTGCTCGCGCCTGCCTGAATGGCGGAGAGAGCGGGATTCGAACCCGCGATAGGGGATAAACCCTATACTCCCTTAGCAGGGGAGCGCCTTCGTCCACTCGGCCATCTCTCCGTGCCGAGAGGCAAGGCAGCAATAAAGCCGCAATAGGATAGCCGTGGATGCGGCCTAGGTAAAGGGAAAACTCGGGGAAAACCCGGAAATATTTAAGGTTTACCCGGAGATGGTCACTTCTTCGCCGCGCTCCACGCGGATGCGCTCGAAGATTTCCTCGCGATGCACCGCCACGGTCTTCGGCGCCTTGACGCCGATACGCACCTGGTTGCCCTTGATGCCGAGCACGGTCACCGTGACTTCGTCACCGATTACAACCGTTTCACCGACGCGCCTTGTCAGAATCAGCATGAAAGTTCTCCTTTGCAACTACAGTTTCATACTGTGCACAGGCGCCGTATAGCCGAAAAAACTTACTACTGGGTGTACCACCCCTCCCCGGCCCCGGAACCGTCCGGGAGGCCGGGCCAGCGGTGCCGGCCCCGGTGAAAACGCTTACTGGACGGGGTTTTCGTCCAGCTTGAAGGCCTTGTGCAGGGCCCGCACAGCCAACTCCAGGTACTTGTCCTCGATCACCACCGAGATCTTGATCTCCGAGGTGGAGATCATGCGGATGTTGATACCCTCGGCCGCCAGCACCCGGAACATCTGCGCGGCGATGCCTGCGTGCGAGCGCATGCCGACGCCGACCAGCGAGACCTTGACGATATCCAGGGCGGTGCGCACACCCTTGGCCTTGAGCTCTTCCGCCACCTTCTTCGACACTTCGGTGGCCCGCTCGTAGTCGTTGCGGTGCACGGTGAAGGTGAAGTCGGTGGTGCTGTCGGCAGCCACGTTCTGCACGATCATGTCGACTTCGATATTCGCCTCGCCCACCGGGCCGAGAATGGCCGCGGCGATGCCGGGGCGGTCGGGCACGCCGGAGACCGTCAGCTGGGCCTCGTCGCGGTTGAAGGCGATGCCGGAAATGAGTGCGTCTTCCATCTTGGTTTCCTCGAATGTGATCAACGTGCCCGGACCTTCCTGGAAGGTACTGAGCACGCGCAGCGGCACCTTGTACTTGCCGGCGAATTCAACGGAGCGGATCTGCAGCACCTTGGAGCCGAGGCTGGCCATTTCCAGCATTTCCTCGAAGGTGACGCGATCGAGGCGGCGAGCCTTGGGCTCCACCCGCGGGTCGGTGGTGTAGACCCCGTCGACGTCGGTGTAGATCTGGCACTCGTCGGCCTTCAGCGCGGCCGCCAGGGCCACACCCGTGGTGTCGGAGCCGCCACGGCCGAGGGTGGTGATGTTGCCCTCGTCGTCGACGCCCTGGAAGCCGGCCACCACCGGCACGATGCCGGCCTTGCAGTCGGCCAGCAGGCGCTCACTGTCGATGCTCTTGATGCGCGCCTTGTTGTAGGCCTGGTCGGTGTGGATCCCCACCTGCGAACCGAGGTAGGAACGCGCCGGCACGCCGCGCTTTTCCAGGGCCATGGCCAGCAGGGCGATGGTGACCTGCTCGCCGGTGGCCAGCATCTGGTCCAGTTCGCGCGGGTTCGGCCGCGGGTTGATGCCCTTGGCCAGCTTCATCAGGCGGTCGGTCTCGCCCGACATGGCCGACACCACCACCACGATCTGGTGACCGCGCTCACGCGCCGCCGCCACCTTGGACGCCACGTGATCGATGCGCTCGACCGAGCCCATCGAGGTGCCGCCGTACTTCTGTACCAGGAGTGCCATCGTCATTCCGCTTCAAGTAGGTGCCCGCGCCGTCGGGGTCCTCGTCGAACCCGCGGCGGGGCAGCATTCTACAACTTGCTTTCGACCCAGGCGTAGACCGACTGGACGGCCGCGTCTAGGTGTTCCGGCTGGGTGCCGCCGGCCTGGGCCATATCCGGCCGGCCGCCGCCCTTTCCGCCGACCTGGGTTGCGGCCATGTTGACCAGTTCGCCCGCCTTCACCTTCGCGGTCAGGTCGGCGCTGACACCGGCGATCAGGCTGACCTTGGCGCCGCTGGCGGAGCCCAGCAGCACCACACCGGAGCCGAGCTTGTTCTTGAGCTGATCCATCAGGGTGCGCAGGTCGTTGCCCTCGACGCCGTCGACCCGCGCCGACAGCACCTTCACACCCTTGATGTCGCGCGCCTGCCCGACCAGGTCGCTGCCGGCGCTGGAGGCCAGCTTGCCCTTGAGCTGGGCCAGATCTTTTTCCAGCTGCTTGTTGCGGTCCAACAGCTGTTGCGCCTTGTCGACAAGGTCGTCGCGGCCGCTGCGCAGCACTGCCGCGGTCTCGCGCAGACGGCTTTCCAGCTCGCGCACGTAGGCCAGCGCGTTCTGGCCGGTGACGCCCTCGACGCGGCGGATGCCGGCGGCCACGCCGGATTCCGACACGATCTTGAACAGGCCGATGTCGCCGGTGCGGGACACATGGATGCCGCCGCACAGCTCGGTGGAGAAGTCGCCGAACTTCAGCACCCGCACCACATCGCCGTATTTCTCGCCGAACAGGGCCATGGCGCCGGCGGCGACGGCCTCGTCGTAGGAACTAAGCCGGATGTCCGCCGCGATATTGGCCAGCACTTCGCGGTTGACCAGGCGCTCGACCTCGGCGATTTCCTCCGCCGTCATGGCGCGGTCGTGTGAGAAATCGAAACGCAGGCGTTCGGGCGAGACCAGCGAGCCCTTCTGCGCCACGTGGGCGCCGAGCACATTGCGCAGCGCCGCGTGCAGCAGGTGGGTGGCGGAGTGGTTGCGCCGGATCGCGTCGCGCCGGGCGCTGTCGACCTCGGCCTTGAGATTGTCGCCCGTGCGCAGCACACCGCTTTCCAGCTTGCCGATATGGCCGCGTGCATTCGGGTTCAGCGCCTGCGTGTCGCTCACCGCGAAACGCATGCCCGGCGCAGTCAGCGTGCCGGTATCGCCGACCTGGCCGCCGGACTCGGCGTAGAACGGCGTGCGGTCGAGGAATACCACGGCCTCGTCGCCGGCCTCGATGCGCTCGACCGCCTGGCCGTTGCGGATGATCGCCAGCACCTTGGCCGCACCCACCTCGTGCTCGTAGCCGGTGAATTCGGTCCTGGCATCGCCCAGGACATTGCTTACCGCGCCCTGCGAATAGTCGGCGGTGAAGTTGCCGCCGGCGCGGCTGCGATCCTGCTGCGCCTTCATCTCGCGCTCATAGCCCTCCGTATCCAGGCTCAGGCCACGCTCACGCGCGATGTCGGCGGTGAGGTCCAGCGGGAAGCCGTAGGTGTCGTACAGCTTGAATGCCACATCACCGGGGATCACTCCACC
>JAQGNS010000280.1 GCA_028291705.1 Nevskia sp. | reverse complement strand
GGCTTTGCTGTCGGCTTTCGCATCGCGGATCTGCCGGAGCAGATTCAGCCGCTGCGGCGTGATCGCCGTATCTGAAGGTCGCATGGAAGCTCCTGGGCCTGCCGGAAACGCGCGCCATCTTTAGCACAGCCGGCAAGCGGCTTCCAAGCCCCCGCAGTGCAGCAGCGGCCTCGCGGCAACTGTGGTGACACCTGAGGATTTCTGCCTAAGCGGTTGATCGCCTTCAGTGCGTTCTTCAGGCTTTCGCGGCGCGCGGCGCCATATAAATTTTTCTGGGGTGCGGATGCCGGCGGTCTTTCGCAACGGTCCTTTCAGCATGCCGGAACGCCCCGCGACCGCGGGGCTGATCATTCGACCTCATCCTGTCATGCTGGCGAACCGATACTTACGGTTTTCATACACTTGGGTTTCACACACCGGCCATCGTTGTCGGCGCGGGGGCCTTGGGAGAGGGATACATGGGAGTTTGCGGGAGAATCGGCTGCGTCCTGCTGGCCGGCTGGTTGAGCGCCTGCCACGGCCGGGAAGCCGCCGGCGGTGACGCCGCGGCCGAGGCCACCCACGTGCGCGAGGGCGAGCTTATCGTGGTGCCGGAGAAATCCGCCCTGCGCCAGGTCCTGGCCATCGCCCCGGCGCAGAAGCAGCAGGCGCAGACCCCCTTGCAGGCCCCGGCCACGCTCGAAGCCGATCCGGCCAAAGTCGCCAACATCCTGCCGCCGGTGTCCGGTCGCATCAGCACCCTCTACGTGCACCTGGGCGATACGGTCAAGGTCGGGCAGCCCCTGTTCAGCATCGCCTCCGCCGACCTGGCCGCGGCGCGCTCCGACCTGCGCCACGCCCGCATCGCCCTGACCCAGACCAGGAAGACCCTCGACCGCCAGCAGGATCTCGCCGAGCACCACATCGCCGCGCAGAAAGACCTGGAGCAGGCCCAGGCCGACTACGAGGGTGCGCAAAGCGAGTACGAGCGCGCCGCCACCGTGTTCCGCGTCCTGGGCGTTTCCGGCGAGGGTGACGGCGAGGGCGCCTCCTCGCGCGAGCTGACCGTGCGCACGCCGCTGGCCGGCCGCGTCTCCATGCTCAACCTCGTGCCCGGCACCTACGCCAACGACAACGCCGTGGCGCTGCTGACCGTGTCCGACGCCTCCACCATCTGGTTCACCGCCAGCGTGCAGGAGAAGGACCTGAACCTGGTGCGGGCGGGCGAGGCGGTCAGTGCCGCCGTGCAGTCTTTCCCCGGCGAAACCTTCCAGGGCAAGGTGCAGTTCGTCGCCGACCAGCTCGATGCCGATACCCGCACCATCAAGGTCCGCGTCGCCTACGACAACCGTGAGGATCGCCTCAAGCCCGGCATGTTCGCCAACCTGGAATTCCAGGGCCAGCCGCACGAGGCGGTGCTGGTGCCAACCACCGCCCTGATCCAGAGCGGCGACCAGACCGTGGTCTTCGTCGAGACGCAGCCGTGGAAATTCCAGGCGCGCCCGGTGCTCACCGGCCCGCAGGACGGCGTCTCCACCGAGATCCTCAAAGGGCTGGACGGTGGCGAGCGCATCGTCGTGCGCCAGGGCGTGCTGCTCAATGATTGAGCGCTTCATTGCCCTGTGCCTGCACCGCAGGACCATCGTCTGGGCCGTATTCCTGTTCGTCGCGGTCTACGGCTGCATCTCCTTCCGGCAGATGCCGCTGGAGGCCTACCCGGACATCGCCAACACCAGCGCCCAGATCATCACCAAGGTGCCGGGCCTGGCGGCGGAGGACGTGGAGCAGCAGATCACCATCCCGATCGAGCGCGCCATCGCCAACACCCCCGGCGTCGAAGTGACGCGCTCGGAGAGCACCTTCGCCCTGTCGCTGATCGCGGTCGAGTTCAAGGACGGGGTGGAGGACTACTGGGGCCGCACGCGCCTGCGCGAGCAGCTCAGCGGCCTGCCCCTGCCGTACGGCGCGGTACCGACGCTTGATCCGCTGAGCAGCCCCACCGGCGAGATCTACCGCTATACCCTGGAATCCTCCACGCGCAGCCTGCGCGAGTTGTCCGAGCTGCAGTTCTGGACCGTGATCCCGCGCATCAAGCAGGTGCCGGGCGTGGTCGATCTGACCAACTTCGGCGGCATCACCACCCAGTACCAATTGCTGCTCGACCCGGCGCGCATGGTCGAGTACGGCCTGACCCTGGCCCAGGTCACCGCCGCCATCAAGGCCAACAACAGCAACGCCGGCGGCAGCGTGGTCAACCGCGGCGAGCAGGGCTTCGTGGTGCGCGGCGTCGGTCTGGTGCAGAACCTGCAAGACCTCGGCAACGTCGTCGTCAGCAGCAGCAAGGGTGGCGTACCGGTGCGCATCAATGATCTCGGCACCGTCACCCTCGGCAACCTCGAGCGCCACGGTATTCTCGGCATGGACCGCCAGCCCGATCACATCGAAGGCATCGTCCTGCTGCTCAAGCACCAGAACGAATCCGCCACCCTCAAGGCCCTGCACGCCGCGATCGACGAGCTCAATGCCAGCGGCCTGCCGCCGGACGTGAAGATCGTGCCCTTCCTCGATCGCAGCGTCCTCATCCACGCCACCGAGCGCACCGTGGCGCTGACCCTGGGCGAGGGCCTGCTGCTGGTCAGCGTGGTGCTGCTGCTGTTCCTCGGCAGCCCGCGCGCCGCCGCCATCGTGGCGCTGACCATCCCGCTGTCGCTGCTGTTCGCCTTCATGATGATGCACCAGCTACGCGTGCCGGTGAACATGCTGTCCCTGGGCTCGGCCGACTTCGGCATCCTGGTCGACGGCGCCATCGTCATGCTGGAGAACATGCTGCGTCACCGCGAGGAAGCGGAAGGGCGGATCCTGACCCTGCGCGATTCCTACGCCGCCGCCATCCAGGTCGGCCGCCCGGTGTTCTTCGCCGTGCTCATCATCATCACCGCCTACCTGCCGCTGTTCTTCTTCGAGGGCATCGAGTACCGCCTGTTCTCGCCGATGGCCTACGCCCTCGGCTTCTCCCTGCTCGGCGCTTTGCTGGTGGCCCTGGCCCTGGTGCCGGGCCTGGCCTACGCTGCCTACCACCGGCCGCACCGCGTGTTCCGCAACCGCCTGGTCGAGCGCGCCAGCTACCGCTACCGGCATTTCCTGCTGCTGTTCATCCACCGCACCGGCCTCGCCGTCGGCGTGGCGGCGGTGGCCCTGGCCGGCGCGGCCCTGCTCGGCTTCACCACCGGCCGCGACTTTCTGCCGGAGCTGGACGAAGGCTCGATCTGGTTGCAGGTCTCATTGCCGCAAAGCGTGTCCCTGCAAAAGGCCGCCGAGATGGCCGGCGAACTGCGCCAGGCCACCCTGGAGTTTCCGGAAGTCAGCCACGTCATGACCCAGGTCGGCCGCAACGATGACGGCACCGACTCCTTCACCCCTTCGCACATCGAGTGCGCCGTCGCCCTGCGCCCCTACGCCGAATGGAAGTCCGGTATCAGCAAGGCCGCGCTGATCGAGAAGATGGCCGCCCGCTACAAGCAGATGCCCGGCTTCGACGTCGGCTTCACCCAGCCCATGATCGACGGCATCTACGACCAGATCGCGGGCGCCCACAGCCAGCTGGTGGTGAAGATCTTCGGCCAGGACTTCGAGGAACTGCGCCGCATCGCCGGCGCGGTCTCGGACACGCTCAAGACCGTCCCCGGCGCCGCCGACGTCAGCATCGACCAGGAGCCGCCGTCGCCGCAGTTGCGCATCTCGCTCGATCGCCAGGCGGCGGCGCGCTACGGCCTCAACGCCGACGACATCTCCAACCTCATCGGCAGCGGCGTCAGCGGCGCCGCGCTAACCCAGATCTACGTTGGCGAGCGCGTTTACGACATCGTGGTGCGCTTCAGCGGCGCCGTCCGCGACGACCCGCAGAAGCTCGGCGATCTGCAACTGGTCTCGCCGAACGGCGCCCACGTCTCACTGTCGCAGATCGCCCACATCGAAGTGCGCTCCGGCGAGAGCGTCATCACCCGCGAAATGGGCCGCCGCCACCTCACCGTCACCCTCAACCTGCGCGGGCGTGACCTCGGCGGCTTCGTCGACGAGGCGAGGGCGACGCTGGAGAAACAGGTGCAGTACGACCATCGTGCCTACCGCCTGGCCTGGGGCGGCCAGTACGAAAACGAGCAGCGCGCCCAGCGCCGCCTGTTCCTGATCGTGCCCATCACCCTGGGCCTGATGCTGGTGCTGCTGTACAGCGCCTTCGGCAACCTGCGCCACCCGCTGCTGATCATGCTGGCAGTGCCGCTGGCCGCCATCGGCGGTTTCCTGGCGATCCAGTTGCGCGGCATGACGCTCAACGTCTCCAGCGCCGTCGGCTTCGTCGCCCTGTTCGGCGTGGCCATTCAGAACGCCATCATCATGGTCGCCAACCTCAACCGCTGGCGCGACCTCGACACCTCGCTGTTGCAGGCGGTGCTCAAGGGCGCGCGCGAGCGCTTCCGCCCGGTGCTGATGACGGCGGTGGTCGCCATCGTCGGCCTGCTGCCTGCCGCGCTCTCGCACAGCCTCGGCAGCGACGTGCAGCGCCCGCTGGCCACGGTCATCATCGGCGGCCTGCTCACCGCCACCGCGCTGACCCTGCTGCTGCTGCCGACCCTGTACTTCTGGATCGAGACCTGGAAGCGGCGCCGCTTGAAGGAGCGTCCGCCCAGCACCGACCGTTCCCTCGATGCGGTCATAGCGGAGGGCGAATGAACGCCATCAGGACGCGCCTGCTGGCGGCGGCGCTGGCGCTGCTCAGCGTCCACGCCGCGGCACAGGACAGCGCGGCAGTCGCCGATGCGGCGCCGGTCAAGTACGACGAATACCTGGCCGAAGTGCTGCGCGCCAACCTCGACTACGCCACGCAGAAGTACAACGTCACCATCGCCGAAGCCGGCATCTCCATTGCCCGCCTGTTCCTGGATCCGACCGTCACCGCCGGCATCGCCTCCACCGAGGTCTACGGCCCGACCCACCGTGCCTATCCCACCTCGCCGACCTTCGGCCTGGGCTGGACCATGGAACTGGGCGGCAAGCGCGGCGCGCGCATCGCCCTGGCCAAGGACACCCTGAAGCAGACCCAGGCCAGCCTCGACGACTTCCTGCGCCAGCTCAAGGCCACCGCCACCAATGCCTTCGTCGACAGCCTCAAGGCGCGGCTGGTGGTGCAGCGCAAGCAGGATACCCTCAAGGGCTTCGAGGAACTGGTCGCCCTGAACGAGATCCGATACAAGGACGGTGACATCGGCCAGCTCGAGTTGTCGCAGGCGCGCGTCGCCCGCGACCAGTTCCTCGGCGAATCGCTCTCCGCCGAATCGGACGTGAAAGTAGCGGATGCCACACTGTCGCAATTCGCCGGCGGCGGCCTGCTGGGCCGCACTCCGGTAGGCGAACTGGACACGCCGCCGCGTAACTTCGACCTGAGCCAGGCCCTCGATGCGGCGATGAAGAACCGCAGCGACGTCCTCGCCGCAGAGAAGGCCGTGGACGTCGCCGCCGACAATCTCGGTCTGGCCAAGGCCAACCGCTGGGTCGACCTGGGCCTGAATCTCACCTACACCCACACCCGCGCCATCTATTCCGATCCCGGCGTGCTCGACAAGACCGGCCAGTCCTTCCCCCCGGAAAGCGCCCGCAACGACGCCCTCGGCGCCACCGTCACCGTGCCGATCCCGTTCTCCAGACTCCAGCACGGCGAGCTGACCCAGGCCGAGGCCGC
>JAQGNS010000273.1 GCA_028291705.1 Nevskia sp. | reverse complement strand
GCGCGCTTCTGCGCGGTGCGCGAGGGCAGCTGCACGAAGGGCTCGAGCTGGGCGAAGTCCGCCGCCACCAGGATCAGGCCCTTGCGCCAGTCGCGCCGCTTCAGGGTCAGCAACTTGTCCACCGCGTGCTCGTTGCGCGGCTCGCAGCCCAGGCCCCACACCGCTTCGGTGGGATAAGCGATGACGCCGCCGGCGCGCAGCGCAGCGCAGGCAACGCGCAGGGGCGTCGTTGCCATGCCCGACTTAAGCCTTCTTGGCGCCAGCGGCGCGTTTTGCGACGGCTTTCTTCGCAGCGGTTTTCTTCACTGCCGCTTTCTTGGCTACGGCCTTCTTCGCCGCGGCCTTGGGCGCGGCTGCGCCTTCGGCCGGTGCCGCGGTCTTTTTCGCCGCGGCCTTCTTGGCCCCGCCCTTCTTCTTGCCGGGCTTGGCCGCTTCGGCTTCGGCGAGGTAGGCCTCGCACTCGAACACGGACAGCGATTCCGGCTCTCGCGTCTTGGGGATGCGCGCCTTGCGCTTGCCGTCGGTGATGTACGGCCCGAAACGGCCCTTGACGATGCGGATGCCGGTGTTGTCGAACAGCTTGATGGTGGCCGCTTCGAGCGCCGCCTGCTTGGCTTCGATCAGCTCGATCACGCGCGGCATTTCGATGGTGAAGGGGTCGTCGTCCTTCTTCAGCGAAACGAACTGGTCGCCGTAGCGCGCGTAGGGGCCGAAGCGGCCGATGTTCACATCCACTTCGACGCCGCCGTTGGGCAGCGGGCCGAGCTTGCGCGGCAGCTTGAACAGCTCCAGCGCCTGCTCGATGGTGATGGTGTCGATGCGCTGGTTGGCGCGCAGGGAGGCGAAACGCGGCTTGTCGACGTCTTCCTTGGTGCCGATCTGCACGAACGGCCCATAGCGCCCGAGGCGCGCGCTGATCGGCTTGCCGCTGGTGGGGTCTATGCCGATCTGCCGCGCTTCCGAGACTTCCGAACGCGACAGCTCCATCTTGGAATCGACGGTGGGCTTGAAGTCGCTCCAGAAACGGGCCAGCAGCGGCACCCACTCGGCTTCGCCGCGCGAGATGGCGTCCAGCTCGTCTTCGAGCTTGGCGGTGAATTCGTAGTCGACGTAGCGGGTGAAGTGCTCGGTGAGGAAGCGGTTGACGATCATGCCGACGTCGGTCGGGATGAAGGCCTTGCCTTCGAGCAGCACGTACTCGCGCGCCTGCAGGGTGGAGATGATCGAGGCGTAGGTGGAGGGACGACCGATGTCGAACTCTTCCAGCGTCTTGACCAGGCTGGCTTCGGTGTAGCGCGGCGGCGGCTGGGTGAAGTGCTGCTCGGGCAGCAGTTCCAGCAGCTTCACCGTCTCGCCCTCGGTCAGCGGCGGCAGGCGCTTCTCGTCGTCCTCGTGCGCTTCGGACTCGTCGTCCACGGCGACACCGTAGGCGGCGAGGAAGCCGGGCTCGACCAGCACCTGGCCGTTGGCGCGGAAGGCGTGTTCCTTGCCGGCGCGCAGTTCGGCGGTGACGGTGTCGAACACCGCCGGATTCATCTGGCAGGCGACGGTGCGCTTCCAGATCAGGTCGTACAGCTTGGCCTGGTCGGGTGTCAGATAACGGCCGACCTGCTCGGGCGCGCGCGCGGCGGCGGTGGGGCGCACCGCTTCATGCGCTTCCTGCGCGTTCTTCGACTTGGTCTTGAACTGGCGCGCCTCTTCCGGCAGCGCCTTGGCGCCGTAGCGGCTCTTGATCACTTCGCGGATCTCGGTCAGCGCATCCTGCGCCAGCGATACCGAGTCGGTACGCATATAAGTGATGAGACCGACGGCCTGGCCTTCGATCTCGACGCCTTCGTACAGCTGCTGCGCGGTGCGCATGGTACGGCTGGCGGTGAAGCCGAGCTTGCGGTTGGCGTCCTGCTGCAGGGTCGAGGTGGTGAACGGCGGGCCGGGAGAGCGCTTGCGCTGCTTCTTCTCGACCTTGGCCACCAGCAGTTCGCCGTTGGCAGCCTTCTCGATCGCCGCGTGTGCGGCGCTGGCCGCGCCCTGGTCGCCAAGGGTGAACTGCTCGACCTTGGTGCCGTTGTATTCCAGCAAACGCGCGCTGAAGACCTGCTGCTCTTTTTCGCTGCGCGCTTCCAGGGTCCAGTATTCCTGCGGCACGAAAGCGCGGATTTCCGCCTCGCGCTCGCAGATCAGGCGCAGCGCCGGGCTCTGCACGCGGCCGGCGGAGAGGCCCGGGGCGACCTTGCGCCACAGCAGCGGCGACAGGTTGAAGCCGACCAGGTAATCCAGGGCGCGGCGCGCCTGCTGGGCATTGACCAGGTCGAGCGACACTTCACGCGGGTTGGCGATGGCCTGGGCCACTTCGCGCGGCGTGATCTCGTAGAACACCACGCGCTGTACCGGCTTGTCCTTGAGCAGACCCTTTTCCTTCAGGTACTCGGACAGGTGCCAGGCGATGGCCTCACCTTCACGATCCGGATCGGTGGCGAGGATCAGGTCGTCGGAGTGCTTCAGTTCGGCGGCGATGGCGCGGACGTGTTTCTCGTTGCGCTCGATCAACTGGTACTTCATCTCGAAGCCGCGCGCGGTGTCGACGGCGCCATCCTTCGGCACCAGGTCGCGCACGTGACCGTACGAGGCCAGGACTTCGTAGTCCTTGCCCAGGTATTTCTTGATCGTCTTCGCCTTGGCGGGCGATTCGACGATGACCAGATGTTTGCTCATGCTTGGGGAAGCTCTTACCCGGATTTCGCGTTTTATGGCGCGTGGGGCGTCAGCTTATACAAGCGCTGCCGCAGCCTGTCCAGCGCCGGACGCGGCCGAAAAGCCGCGCCAAAGCCAATTTCGTCAAGGCGGAAGCCGCTGAAATCGGCTACAAAATTTACTGTGAAGAAGCGCCGCCGGCGCATCGGACAGCGGCTGACTCAGGGTTCCGGCGGCGTTCCCATGGCGAGTTCGTCGAGCTCGGCGTCGCTGACACTCGCCTGCGCCAGCAGCCAACGCGCGCGGTGCATCAGGGCGACGGGAACCATCAGCTGACTCCCCTGCTCCAGCCCCGGAACCACGCCGAAGGATTCGACCCGCACGGGTACCGAGTCGGCGCGCAGCACACCCGCGGCGATTTCCGCCGCGAGGTGGGTGGAGAACGTTTCCAGCGGCTGCCAGTCGTCCGGCAACATCGGCGACACCTTATCCACCCGAAAAGGGCCTGCTTGTTTCAACAGTCCGGGCCAAGGATGGCCCGGTCTTGTCCAGCGACGGACCTGCTACCCAGGACGGACCTAGTGCAGGATCTCGCCCTGGTAGTACACCATGTCTTCCAGGTGTACCGCCGCTTCTTCCTCGCCGGGCTGGTTGATCAGCACCAGCAGGCAGACCCATTTGACGCGCTCGAGATCGACTTCCTCTTCCAGGGCGAGCAGGCGTTCGATCACCAGTTCGCGGCTTTCGGGGTTGAGGATGCCGAGCTGCTCCAGGTACAGGAGGAAGCCGCGGCACTCGGCCGAGAGGCGTTCCTGCTCCTGGGGCGCATAAATGCGCAGGGCGTCGGTGCGCCCGGCCAGGGGCGGCGCATTGCGCTGGTTGGCCAGGCCATCGAGCCAGGCAAAGGCGTGGCCCACTTCTTCTTCGGGGAAACCGGCGGCGGCCAGTTCGACACGCAGGGTTTCCTGGTTGTCGGAGTCGGAGAACTCACCGTCGTGGTAGTTCTCGAAGAGGTACATCAGTACATCGAGAAGGGTTTCTTTCATCTCTTTCGCGCCGGATTGAGGCCGGCGCGTTATCAGGTTTAGCCATTATAAGGGCGAACCACCCGCGGACAAGCCGCGTCTGCCGCCCCGCCTAAAACCCCGATCAAGCCCCTTTTTTCGCTATCTTTTCACTCCTTGGTGTTTAGCTCAAGTGCGTTGCAGCCTTGTGAAGGTATCGCCCGGCCCGGCCGAGACCAGGCCTTCCAGTTCCAGCGTCAGCAGGGCCGCCGAAATCCGCTCCACCGGCAGGCCCAGACGCCCCACCAGGTGATCCAGCGACACCGTCTCGAAACCGAGCGCCTGCAGCACCCGCAACTGCTCCGGGTCGCTGATGGACGCAGCAGGATTCGTGCCGCCGAGGGCGGCGCGCGCGGCCGGTAGCTGGGGCGCCAGCTCGGCCAGGATGTCGTCGACCGTTTCCACCAGCTTGGCGCCTTCGCGGATCAGAGCGTGGCTGCCGCGCGCCAGCGGGTTGTGGATGGAGCCGGGGATGGCGAAGACCTCGCGGCCCTGCTCGCCGGCCAGGCGGGCGGTGATGAGCGAGCCGGATTCGCGCGCCGCTTCCACCACCAGCACACCCAGCGCCAGGCCGCTGATGATGCGGTTGCGGCGCGGGAAGTGCTCCGGCAGCGGCGGTACGCCGACCGGGAATTCGGACAGCAACAGGCCGCGGGCGGCGATGGTGTGGGCCAGTTCACGGTTGCGCGCGGGGTAGACGCGGTCGAGGCCGTTGCCGCAGACGGCGATGGTCAGGCCGTCGGCGAGCAGGGCGCCGCGATGGGCCGCGGCGTCGATGCCCAGGGCCAGGCCGCTGGTGATGGTGAGGCCGCGCCGGGCCAGTTCGGCGGCGAAGGCCTGGGCGTTTTCCATGCCCTGGGCCGAGGCGGAACGGGCACCGACCATGGCGATCTGCGGCAGGTGCAGCAGGTCGGGGTCGCCGATGGTGTACAGGGCCAGCGGCGCCTGGGCGATTTCCGCCAGCTGCGGCGGGTAACGGGGATCGCGGAAGGTGATGAAGGAGCGGACGGCGGGTGGCGCCGACTCCGCCAGCCACGCCAGATCCAGATCGACCCCGGCCCAGTCGGGCTGGGCCAGGCCCTTGCACAGCGCTTCAGGCAGGCCGGCGCCGCGCCAGGCGGACTCGCCCGCCCCGAACACCGCGGCCGGCTCGCCGAACCGCTCCAGCAGGCGCCGCGCCCGACCCGGGCCGAGACCCGGAACACGGATCAGGGCCAGCCAGCCGCGCAGCGCCTCCTCGTCCAAGGGCGGCGCTCAGTGCCGCCGGCTGGCCGGGTTGTGCACCTTGTCGTACTGGTGGGCGGGGCGCGTTTCCTTCAGCACCAAGCCGTAACTCAGGCGCGGCGTGACCTTGAAGATCATCAGCAGGCCGGCCTTTTGCTCCGGCAACTGGACCTTGCCGCTGCCGTAGGGGTCGGCCACGGCGTGGCCCTGCTGGTAGATGCCGAGCATGCTGCCGGGATCGAGGCCGTCGCGGCTGCCGCGGTTGATGGCGACGATGTCGTACTGGGCGATCAGGGTCAGGCCGCCGTAGACGCTGAGGATGCGGCCGTCCACCGGCACCGCCGGGGCGTGGGGATAGAAGTCGGCCTTGAAGCTCTCCGGTTCCAGCGGCAGCAGGCGGTTGCCGATTTCCACTTCCTGCGGCGACTTGGTCAGGATCATTTCCGAGGGCTGGCCGTAATCGCGCAGGTCGGCCTCGCCGGTGGGGATGGCCTCGTAGCCCAGTACTTCGTGGGTGTCCGGGTCGGCGTAGGGGTTGCCGACCTTGACCAGGGACCAGCTGGAGACGGCGTTTTTCGGCAGGTTCTTGACGTAGACGCTGCTGTTCTGGCCGGCGATGACGTGCTCGTCGGTGAACTCGACCACGTAGGGCGCCTTGTCGATTTCTTCCTTGGAGATCAGGCGCGGGCCGCGCAGGAACTCGCGGATGGCGTCGATCGGGATCGCCGGGACGGCCTGGTCCAGCGGCATTTCATGGATGCGCGGATGGAGACGGTCCTCGGCCAGGATCAGGCGCGGGTGGCCGTTGACCATGACCAGGGTCAGCACTTCGCCCGGGTAGATCAGGTGGGGGTTCTTGATCTGGCCGTTGGTGTACCAGAGCTGCGGCCACTGCCAGGCGTCGCGCAGGTAGTAGTTGGAGATGCCCCAGAGGGTATCGCCCTTCTTGACCGTGTAGTGCAGCGGCGCGTCCTCACGCAGCGACAGGTCGCCGGTGGCGGCGGTGGCCTGGCCGATGTCGTCCACGCTGTTGATGACGGCAGTCGCCGGATCCGGATCGGGCGCGGCCTGCGGCACGGTCTCGGCGCTGGCGCTCTCGCTCAGCGAGTTCGATTCCTGGCCGGCGCAGCCGGCCAGCAGGGCCAGCAGCAGGCCGGCAGCCACGCTCCGTGCGCCCGGCGCCAGGCCAAAATGATCCGGTGAGGCGTTATACTTCCCCATGTCACAACTCCCTTTATTCTGCAAACCCTCTTAACAGCCGGTATAGCAGCTAGCCGATTTTGGCACAAACCTGAGCAGTGACGCACGGTTGCCGGTAAGTCCGGCAGTGAATTCGCAAGTTTGGTCACCAGTCACGCAGCAAGCTCAGTCGCCATGGCCCTTCTCCCCATCCTGCACCACCCCGATCCCCGGCTTCGCAAGAAGACCGCGCTGGTGCAGCAGTTCGACCAGAAGCTGCAGAAGCTGATCGACGACATGTTCGAAACCATGTACGCCGCCCCCGGCGTCGGCCTGGCCGCGAACCAGGTGGGGGTGCAGCTGCGCCTGTCGGTGATGGATTGCTCGGACGAGCACGACGAGCCGATCGTGATGATCAACCCGGAGATGGTGGGCAGCGACGACCCCCAGGAAATGGAGGAAGGCTGCCTGTCGCTGCCGGACATCCGCGACAAGATACAGCGCTACAACAAAGTGAAGCTGCGCGCCCTGGATCGCAACGGCAAGCCCTTCGAGCTGGAAGCCGAGGGGCTGATGGCGCAGTGCATCCAGCACGAGATCGACCATCTCGACGGCAAGCTTTACATCGATTACCTGTCCAGCCTGAAGCGCGAGCGGATCAAGAAGAAGCTGCTGAAGCAGCGCGAAAGCGCCTGAACCGGACCCGCCGCCGAACATGAGACTGGTCTTCGCCGGCACTCCCGACTTCGCCGTGCCCGCGCTGGATGCACTGCATGCCGCCGGCCATGTGATCGTCGGCGTCTTCACCCAGCCGGACCGCCCTGCCGGACGCGGCCGCAAGCTGCAGGCCTCGCCGGTGGCGTTGTGCGCCGAGGCGCTGGGGCTGGCGGTGCACAAGCCGCCGAAGCTACATGCCGAGGCGCAAGCGGTCCTGCGCGAACTGGCGCCGGAGGTGATGGTGGTGGTGGCCTACGGCCTGCTGCTGCCGCAGGCGGTGCTGGATATCCCGCCGCGGGGCTGCCTCAACATCCACGGCTCGCTGCTGCCGCGCTGGCGCGGCGCGGCGCCGATCGCGCGGGCGGTGGAAGCCGGCGACAGTGAGACCGGCATCACCATCATGCGCATGGACGCCGGGCTCGATACCGGGCCAATGCTGCTGCTGGAGCGCCTGCCGCTGACGCCGGAGATGACGGCGGCGCAACTGCACGACGCGCTGTCCCCGCTCGGCGGGCGGCTCATCGTCGAGGCGCTGGCGCGGCTGCAGCGCGGTGAACTGCCGGAACAGGCGCAGCCGGCCGAGGGCATGACCTACGCCAAAAAGCTCTCCAAGGAAGAGGCGCGCGTCGACTGGAGCCAGCCGGCGGCGACACTGGCGCGGCGGGTGCGCGCCTTCAACCCGGCGCCGGTGGCGTGGAGCGAGCTGGATGGCGAGCGCATCCGCTTCTGGAACGCGCGCGGTGTGGATGCCGTGGACAGCGCGCTGCCGGGGACGGTGATCGCGACGGATGCCGCCGGCTTGCGCATCGCCTGCGGCGAAGGCGCATTGCTGGTGACGGAGTTGCAGCGGCCGGGCGGCAAGGCGCTGGAGGCGGGACAGGCGGTGCGCGGCTGGGCGATTGCGGGCAAGACGTTCACCTGAGCGGGAGCGGGCGGCGGCCGAGCGCGTTCCAGTCGACGCGACGCGTCAGGAACATGGCCACACCCAGGCCGATGAACAGGGCCACCGAACCGCCCAGCAGGGCGTGGTCTTCCGCGCGCAGGATCGAATACAGGTAGGCATAGAGCCCGCCCAGTACGCCGCCGACGGCGAGCGCCTGCCAGGCACGGCGCAGCAGGCTGTAGCAGTACAGGGTGATCATCGTCACCACCGCCAGCGCCGCGACCACGAAAGCCACGGTGAAGCCGAAGTGCTCGGCGAAGGAAAGCTGCAGCAGACCGAACAGGCACAAGGCGGCGCCGACGAAGGCGTACTGGATCGGGTGCACGCTCTGCCCGGAGAGCACTTCGGTGAGCCAGATCACGGCGAAGGTGAAGAGCAGGGTCAGCACCGCGTACTTGAGCACGCGCTCGGCCGTCACGTAAGGATCGACCGGCTGGGCCAGGGTCACGCCGAAGCGGGATTTGCCGAGGGTGGCCGCCGCGTTCGCCAGATCGGTCCAGTGCTGCGGATAGTCGCGGCCGAGGTAGGACACCGACCATTGCGCATTGAAGCCGTCGTCGCGCACTTCGCGCTGCGTCGGCAGCCAGCCGCCCTGGAAACTGGGGTGCGGCCAGTCCGCGGCGAGCGTCACCTCGGTCTGCTCGGCGGTGGGGGTGAAGGACAGTGCGTCGGCGCCGTTGAAGCTGAGCTGGATCGAGAAGCTGCTGCCGTCCGATCCGGAGACCTGCGCCAGTTCCTGCCCCAGCGGGGCGTGGATGCCGGACTCGACCCACTGGTCGGCATGGCCGGTGGACGGCTTGAAGCGCAGGGCCTGTCCGCCCCAGTTGAGGGCGGCATCGGCTTGCAGGGTGCGCGGTTCGGCCATGCCGATCACCAGTTCCGCATGCTTCCAGTCGATGTCCTCTGCCTGCACCGACCAGGGCGTGAAATCCGGCCGCTCGAACTGCCCCGACAGGTGCAGCCGCGCCACGTAGACCGGCACTTCGAAGATGCCACGGTGCCGCATTTCGGCTTCGAGCTTGCCGTCGATGTGCAGTTCGCGCGGCAGGAAATACGCCGCTTCGGTGGTGTCTTCCCGCACCAGCTTGCCGTCCGTGCCGGGCACCATGCGGTGCACTACGAAGGGCACGCGCAGGACCGGCCCGGTCAGGCTCTGCGGTCCACCCCAGCCGGCCAGGATGTCGCTGACGGCTTCACCGCGCCGGGCGGCGCGTTCGTCCACCACGCCGCGGATCATCATCAGCGGAACGTTCAGCAGCAGCATCAGCACGGCGATCAGCAGCAAGCGCCCCAGCGGTGAAGAGAAGCGCGGCGCCCACCGCGGCGGCGGCAGGGGTGGCGGCGCATCGAGGATCGGATCTTCAGTGGTCATGGTCTTTCCCTGTGATGACATCGAATGCGAAGCCGCGGCACGTTTAAAAAGTCGTGACCGGCTGCAGCATGGAGTTGAGGGCGCGCCCGAGCACCACTTCCGTCGGCATCCACAGGGCGCCGGCCAGCGCCAGGCGCGCGGGCGGCAGGGGGCGCTGCTCGCGGCGCGATCCGGCCAGCACGCCGAGCGCGTAGCGGTCGAGCGTGAATCCGGCATCGATGCAGACGCCAATGCGCAGCGGCGTCGCCACACCGCGCAATGCGGCGCCGCAGAGCAACAGGCTCAGCGCGTAACGCTGGTTGGTGGCGCTGCCCGGCATCTGCTCGCCTACCAGGCGCCCGAGCAGAGCACCGCAGGCGATGGTGGCCAGCCACATCGCGCCAGACTGGCTGACGTCTTCGCTCCACGCCGAAATCAGGTAATCGAGGGGCAGCATGCCCACGATGGCCGCGGCCACCAGTAAACAAGTCGAAGTGTTGGTCGGCGCGAAATTCAGCAGCTTGGCAAGACGCATGGCGGGGCCCGTGGTGGATGGGCAAAGTCTGGCGGCACGCCATGCAGGGCTTTCGGCCAGGGGGTGCAAAAAAGGCGGAAAATAGTGCAGATGCGGTGCAATGCAGACTGGCCGCGGCGCGCTCATTTGCCGCGGAAAGCTCTAAACTGCCGCTCCCACGCACCTTTCCTGACCTTCGTCTTGTCCACTCCGTCTCCAGCCAGCACTACTCCCAACGTTCGCGCACGCGCCGCGCTGACGGTGGCCGCCGTACTCAAGGGCGCCAGCCTCGACGATGCGCTGGTGGCGCAGAGTCCGGGCCTGAGCGGGCCGGACAGTTCGCTGCTGCGGGCCATCGCCTATGGCGTGGTGCGCGAGCACCGCTTGCTGGTGGCGCTGACGGGCCTGCTGTTGCAGAAGCCGCTGAAGGACGAACCGGAGGTGCAGGCGCTGCTGGCCTGCGGCCTGTACCAGTTACGCTCGATGCGGGTGCCGCCGCATGCGGCGGTGGGCGAAACGGTGGCCGCCGCGACGGTCATGGACAAGGCCTGGGCCAAGGGGCTGGTCAATGCGGTGCTGCGACGCTACCAGCGCGAGCAGGCGGCGATCGACGGCGCGCTGCCGGTGACGGCGGGCATCCGCCAGTCCTATCCGGACTGGCTGGTGGATGCGGTGAAGGCGGACTGGCCGGACAGCTGGCGCACGGTGCTGGCCGGCGGCAACGAACCCGGGCCGTTGACCCTGCGGGTCAACCGCCGCCAGGTCACGCGCGACGCCTACCTGGCGGAGCGGGCCCCGGCCGGCATCGACGCCGCGGCGGTGCCGGAAGCGGCGGACGCGGTGCGCTTCGCCAATGCGGTATCGGTCGACGAGATTCCGGGCTTCATCACCGGCCGCGCCTCGGTGCAGGATGCGGCGGCGCAGCTCGCTGCTGACCTGATCGACGCGCAGCCGGGCCAGCGCGTGCTGGACGCCTGCAGCGCGCCGGGCGGCAAGACGGTGCATCTGCTGGAGCGGGTGAACGGCCTCAAGTTATTGGCGCTGGACAGCGATCTGTCGCGGCTGGCGCGGGTGGCGGAGAATCTGCAGCGCGCGAACGTGCTGGCCCGTTTCGAAGTGGCCGACGCGGCCAAGCCGACGGTGTGGTGGGACGGCAAGCCGTTCGACCGCATCCTGCTCGATGCGCCCTGCTCCGGCACCGGCGTGATCCGGCGCCATCCCGATATCAAGTGGCTGCGTCGCGACAGCGACATTCCGCGCATGGCCGAGCTGCAGCAGCGCCTGCTGCGGGCGCTATGGCCGCTGCTGGCGCCTGGTGGCCTGCTGGTCTATGCGACCTGCTCGGTGCTGAAGGCCGAGGGTGAAGCGTTGCTGGCGGAGTTCATGGGGGCGCATGCGGATGCGCGCGAGGCGCCAATCGAAGCGGCCTGGGGTGAAGCGCGCAGGATCGGCCGGCGCATTGCGCCGGGCGGGGCTTTCGACGGGTTTTATTACGCGCGGCTGACCAAGGTTGCGGAGGTAGATGCGCCGCAGATCGACTCAAGCGAAGCGGAGCCGACAACGGTTTCACAAGGGGCCTGGGAAGGCTGGCCTTCCTGATCGGACCACAGCGCTGCGGCGGCCACAGGCCGCCCTACAACAGCAGGCCGCTTTTCGGCTTCAGAAAAACTTGCTGCGGCGGAACCACCAGAACATGCCGAAGCCGATGATGAAGATCAGGCCCAGCGCCCAGTAGTAACCGTATTCCCAGTCCAGTTCGGGCATGTGCTTGAAGTTCATGCCCCAGATGCCGGTGAGCAGGGTCAGCGGCATGAAGATCACGGTCAGCACGGTGAAGACCTTCATGATCTCGTTGGTGCGGGCGCTGACGGTGGCGAAGTACAGCTGCACCGCCGCTTCGAGATCCCGCTCCATGCCGCTGGCGTGATCGCGCACGCGGGTGACGTGCTCGCGCAGGTCGCGCATGCGCACTTCGGCGGTGCTGCCCCAGTCCAGCGCGGTGCCGCGGCGCCACGCATCCAGGGCCTCGATCTGGTCCTCGCTGAGCGCTTCCAGGCGGCGCACCAGGCGGCGCCCGTCGAGCAGGGCGTGCCAGTCTTCCATCTTGTTTTCGGGATTGAGCAGTTCGTCCTGCAGCTCGGTCATGCGCACCGCCAGCGATTCGCGCACGCGCAGGAAGCGATCGACCATGGTATCGAGCACCAGGTGGGCCATGCACAAGGCACTCGGCGGCGACTTGGCTTTCATGCCTTTCAACTTCTGCTTGACCATCTGGAAGCTGAGGTTGTCCTCCGCGCGCACGGTGATCAGCAGGCGCTCGAAGACGAAGAACGAGGCGCTGCGCGTTTCCAGCGGGAAGGGATCGTCGCGCGGCCCCAGGCCCTCGAAGATCATCATGTCGTAGTCTTCGGTGGCGTCGAAATACGAGCTGTGACCAGTGGTCAGGGCGTCGGCCACCTGGGTGTGATCGATCTCGATGCCGAGCAGGCGCCTGGGCCAGCTCTCCCAGCCCTGAGCCTCGCTGCGCAGGAAGTCGAGCCAGATGTAGCCCTCTTCCGGCATGTGTTCCAGCCGGTTGTGCACGATCGGCGGCTGGCCGCTGAGGCAGTGGTAGATTTCCATGCGACTTTCCCTACCCCTGCGGCTGCCCGCTCCGCATTACCTGGATCCCTTGACGGGATCGACCTGCTTCATGTGGGTGAAGAAGTCGCGCAGCGCCTCGTCGAGCTTGGCGCGGACCTCGTCGGCGCTGCCGACGCCGTAGCGTTCGCGCGACTCGATCGGCAGCCAGCCGGCGTAGGGATACGGCGGCCCCGCGTTGAAGGCGCGGCGCAGTTCGATGCGGTGCAGGAAGATGAAACGCCCGTCGCCCTGTGTGCTCGGGCTGACTTTCGAAAAGACGTAGACCTTGACGTCGGGGCTGTCCGGAATGTTGTTGCCGACGGTCGTCGCCATCTGCTGGGTAGCGCTGCGCAGGGCATCCGCCGTCAACAGGGAATTCTCCGACTCCGCCTTGATGGTGAATGCCTGCGCCGCACCGGCGACAGCCCAGGCCAGGACCACGATTGCCGCGCTCTGCCACTTTTTCATCGCACTCTCCCGAGCGGACCTCCCGCGCGGGAGCCGGTCATCGCTGACCGGCTCCGGGACACGCGGGATGGTAAACCAAGCGTTGCTTACTTCAGCAGTTCCTCGATCGCGGCGCGCTCTTCACGCAGCTCGGTCTCGGTGGCGGTCATCTTGCCGCGCGAGAATTCGTCGACCGACAGGCCCTGCACGATCTCGTACTTGCCGTCCTTGCAGGTCACCGGGTAGCCGTAAATGACGCCCGGCTTGATGCCGTAGGAACCATCCGAGGGTACGCCCATGCTGACCCACTTGCCGTTGGTGCCCAGGGCCCAGTCGCGCACGTGGTCGACCGCCGAGGAGGCCGCCGAGGCCGCGCTGGAAGCACCGCGCGCCTTGATGATGGCCGCGCCGCGCTGCTGCACCACGGGGATGAAGTCCTTTTCCACCCATTCCTGGGTGACGAGGGTCTTGGCGGCCTTGCCGGCGACGGTGGCGTGGCTGATGTCCGGATACTGGGTGGCGCTGTGGTTGCCCCAGATGATGATCTTGTCCACGTCCGTCACCGCGGCGCCGGTCTTGGAGGCGATCTGGCTGATGGCGCGGTTGTGATCCAGGCGCACCATGGCGGTGAACTGCTTGGGGTCCATGCCCTTGGCGTTGGACTGCGCGATCAGCGCATTGGTGTTGGCCGGATTGCCGACCACCAGCACCTTGACGTCCTTCGAGGCCTTGGCCGCGATGGCCTTGCCCTGCACCGAGAAGATCGCCGCGTTGGCCGTCAGCAGGTCCTTGCGCTCCATGCCCGGGCCGCGCGGACGCGCGCCGACCAGCAGGGCGTAATCGGTGCCGTCGAAGCCTTCTTCCGGCTTGTCGGTGGCCACCACGCCGTGCACCAGCGGGAAGGCGCAATCGTTCAGCTCCATCACCACGCCCTGCAGCGCGCCCAGCGCCGGGGTGATTTCGAGCAACTGCAGGATGACCGGCTGATCCGGGCCCAGCATCGAGCCGCTGGCGATGCGGAAGATCAGCGAGTAGGAAATCTGGCCGGCGGCGCCGGTGACGGTGACGCGTACGGGCTTTTTCATAAGGGCTCCGGGCGGGTTGAAGAATTCACAGGGGGTGAATTATGCCAAGTCGGCGGGGAGGATGTGTGGCGTGCACGGTTTTGGGGCTTGATTCTTGTCATTGGCGTATAGCTTTCTGCAGGCCGTTACCATTCGCCGAAACTCTCGTTTTTCACCATGCGTGCCATGCGTGCCAAGGTTTTTTGTTGGCACGCATGCGGCGAGCGATGTTCCTTTTCGACGAGAAAGTGCGGGGATTCAAGTGAGCGGCAGGCCCCGGGTAGCGCTGTGCGCTTCCCGGGCTACGGCGCGGTGTGCATATGTTGAGGCCAGCAGAACTGGATCCCCGCCTGCGCGGGGATGACGAAGAAGGATAGGGAGCACCCAAGAGCGATACTTCGGCTTTTGATGTTGTTTTCCGCTTTTGATTTGGCTTTTGACTTACCTCCCCGTCTGGCTGCGCCGAGCATCGGAGGCCAAGGTGGAGCAGCCGCGCGTAGACGCGGGCGAGGCAGGGATGCCGAAGCGTTTTTAGACAGGCCAGGGATGGCCTGTCTAAAAACCCCACCTTGGCCGAGAAGCGCAGGGGTGAGGGCCTGCTGGAGTGACTCAATGTCACTCCAGCAGGCCCGAACGCCCGGCCATGGATGGCCGGGCCGGGGGTGGGTAAAAGCAATGAAGTCTCGCCAGGGATGGCAAGGATGAACTCGAAAACAAGATGTCGGCGCAGACATCGGGTCGCATTTCTTTTGGTTACTTTTCTTTGGGCGAAACCCAAAGAAAAGTAACCCGCCTTCAAGGCGGAACCAGGGTTTCAGGCAGCGCAGGCAAAGAGCCGCGCGCAAGCGCGTACGCGGAGGTTTCGAAGCGAAATTAGAGTGAGCGGAACAGCCGCGTTCCGCCTGCGGCGGAAGGTGGAATGCGCTTCGCTTATTCCACCCTACGGATTTTGCGACCAAGACTAGTTCATCCGAAATCCAGGTTCGCCGAAGCCTGGATTCGCGCTTTCGCGGGAATGACGTCAATTATTAGCGGACAGCTTTTGCTATATCCAGAATAAGGAGACGGACTTCACGAACCAGCCGACACCATCGCCGCCGCATGCCGCACCGCCCGCCGCCCCGAATAAATACAGTCCGCATACGACAAGCCGCTGACGTAGATATTGGAGCAGATGCCTACCGCATTACGCCCGGCGGCATACAAACCGGGAATGGCCTTGTCGCCGGCATCCAGCACCACGCCGCTGCCCTCGTCCACTTTCAATCCGCCCACAGTCATCGTCGCCATCGGCAACAAGCGGCTGTCGATGGACGCATCGATGGCGTAGTACGGACCCTCGCCGATCTGCGCCATTTCATCGGGACGCTTCTCCAGCGGGTCAGGCTGCTCGCCGCGCGCGTAACTGTTGTAGCTCTCCACCGAGCTACGCAGTGCGTCGCGATCGAAGCCGATCTTGTCGGCCAGCGCATCCAGCGTCGGCGCCTTGCGGCAGTTGAATAGGAGATTGAGCATGGCCACGTCGCGCTGGAACGGCACGATCTTCGGGTCCTTGGCCTGTTCGAATGCCTGCTTGCGCAGGCGCGCGTCGAGCACGATCCAGGCCTTGCCGTTCTGTTTCTCGACGATGGCGTCGCCGAGCGAGGCACCATAGAGGGTTTCGTTGACGAAGCGCTCGCCGCGCTGGTTGAGCATCATGCCCTGGGCCCAGGCCTTGGGCGGGTTGATGAAGCGCCAGGCGCTGATGCGGTTCATCAGGTCGAGCTTCCCGCCGGCGGAGGCGCCGAGCACGAGGCCGCTGCCGTTGTCACCGAGGGTGCCGTTGGGCAGGCCGCTGGAATACGGTTCGGCGTAGTGCCTGACCATGGCGGGATTCATGATGAAGCCGCCGGCGGACAACACCACGCCGCGCGCGGCGCGGAACCAGCGCGGCTGACGATGCGCGGCCTCGATGGCCTGGGCGCGCCGCAGGTACCAGCTACCGATGGCATAGGTGAACCAGGCCAGGGGGAAGCTGGGCGGCAAGGCCGCGATCCACTTCGCTGCCTGGGCGATGTAGCGGCCGAAGCGCTGCGCTTCCGGACTGCCGGCGGGAATCTGCAGGGCCTTGACGCCGACCACGCGGCCGGCGGCGTCCAGCGCCAGTTGCCGCACCTCGGCGTACTTGTGGAAGCTCAGACCGCGCTTGAGCGCTGCGTCGCGCAGCGGCTCGTAGATGCCGAAGCCCAGGCCCCAGGCCTTCTTGCCGTTGCTGACGAAGACGCGGTGGCCGCGCGCCGCCGGCTTGGCGCGTCGCGCGTAGGGCGCGGCCAGCGAGCTATCCGGGTGATAGAGGAAGTAATCGAGTGGCGGGTAGGAGGTCTTCTCCTTCCACACCTTGGCGTTGAGCTTGACGCCGTGGCCGAGCATCCAGTCCACCGTCGCCACGCTCTCCTCGCAGAAGTTGCGCAGGGTCTGGTCTGCGACCACGCCGCCGACCTCGATGTGCAGGTACTTGTACATCTCCTCCACCGAGTCCTGCTCACCCGCTTCGCGCTGGATGGCGGTGCCGCCGCCGGCGTAGTAGATGCCGCCGTTGGCGGCGCTGGAGCCGCCGCCGTCATAACGATCCAGGGCGATCACTTTGAGGCCTTTCTCCACGCCTTCCAGCGCGGCGGCCACACCGGCGCCGCCGAGGCCGACCACCACCAGGTCGGCACTCTCGTCCCAGGTATGGCGCTCCGGATCGGCCAGGCGCAGCGGCGGCTCGATCTGCAGGCCCCATTCGGCGCCATGCGGGGCGTCGGTGCTCATCGTCTTCTTCCTCTGCATGCGGTGCGAGGCTTGCACCATCGCACCGTGAACAGAGAACGCGCGTCGTCCTGACGGACGACGCGGGGTGGTAGCGGAGCAATACGGCGCCGTGCATTCGATACAGGGGGAAAATTGGCGCAGCCGGCTTTGAAGACGGAGGAATTCCCGCCTTCTTCTGTACCGACTTGCTTTTTCCAGGCAGCAGTTTTAATATTTCATTAATGAATTATTCCTAGATGGGATATTGATAACCGTATGAGACTCCGCCACGCCATCACCGCCGCACTGAGCTTCGCGCTGGCCGCGTGCGCCGGCATGGGCAGCATCGTTCCCCATGCGCAGCAGACGGACGGGCGCGAACTCGACGCCGGCTCCGCCGTGCGAGCGCAGGCGGCGAGCGACGCCGCCTGGCCGACGACGCTGTGGTGGCAGGCCTACGGCGATCCGCAGCTGAACCAACTGGTCGCCCAGGCCATCGCCGGCAACCCCAGCCTGCGCAGCGCCCGCGCCCGCGTCGAACAGGCCACCGGCCTCGCCGCGATCGCCCGCTCCGGCACCCTGCCGCGCGTCGATGGCGCGGTGGAGCTGGATCGCACTTACCAGACCCACGGCGCCTTCCCCGTCGACATCCCCGAGGCCTATACCTACTGGGAGAATAGCGCGCTGCTGAAGATCTCCTACGACCTCGACTTGTGGGGCAAGGACCGCGCTGCGATGGAAGGCGCACTCGACAGCCTGCACGCCGCCGAGGTCGAGGCGCGCGCCGCGCAGCTCGCTCTGGCCAGCGCCGTGACGCAGGCCTATGTACAACTCGCCGCGCAATACATGCTGCGCGATGTGGCCGAGGCAAACCTGCAGCGTCAGCAGAAGGTGCTGGACATCGCCAAACGCCGCTACAAGGCCGGCATCGGCACGCAGCTGGAGATCAGCCAGGCGACGACGGTGCTGCCGGAGTCGCAGGCGCAGATCGAGCGCATCGACGAGTCCACCGACCTGCTGCGCAACCAGCTGGCGGCGCTGCAGGGCAAGGGCCCCGGTGACGGCGAGCGCATCGCCCGCCCCGTGCTCAAGCTGGAGCACGGCGCCAGGCTGCCGGTAAACCTGCCCGCCGGCCTGCTGGGCCACCGCCCGGACATCGTGGCGCAGCGCTGGCGCGTGGAAGCGGCCGGCAAGGACATTGCGGTGGCGAAGGCGCGCTTCTATCCGGACGTGAACCTCGTCGCGGCCGGCGGCGTGGCCAGCTTCGGCTTCACCCGCATGTTCACCGGCGAAAACGCCACCGGCGAGTTCGGCCCGGCGATCAGCCTGCCGATCTTCGAGGGCGGCAGACTGCGCGGCAACCTGCGCGCGCAGAGCGCCGCCTATGACGTGGCGGTGGAGTCCTACAACAGTGCGGTGCTCAACGCCGTGCACGAGGTGGCGGACCAGGTGACCAGCCTGCGCTCGCTGGGCCGGCAACTGGAGCGTACCGACGCCGCCCTGGCCTCGGCCACGATCGCCGACAAGCAGGCGCAGCAGGGCTTCCGCGCCGGCCTCACCGACTACCTCAGCGTGCTCAACACCCAGGCCGAACTGCTGGTGCAGCAGCGCAACCGCGCGCAGCTGGTCGCGCGCCAGCTGGAAACCTACGCGGCGCTGATGAAGGCGCTGGGCGGCGGCTTCAGCGAGACGGTACCGGCACCCACGCAAGCCGCGCAGGCGGAGCAGGTGAAGAAACCATGAACCGAGACGACGACCTGGGCCGGCATTCCGGCGGCCACGAAGACAGCTTCAGCGACGTCGAGCATCGCATCGAGATCACGCGGCAGCGCCTGCCCGGCTATCCGCTGGAGCACGCCCGGCTGGCGCGCCTGATCACCCACATGCAGAAATTGCAGACCGACATCTGCAACGCGGTGCTGAAACCGTACGAGCTGAACTACGTCACCTATACCGCGCTGATGATGATGTACGGCTCGGAGGAGCAGACGCTGACGCCGTCCGAGCTGAGCAATGCCACCGGCGAGAAGCCGACCAACGTCACCCGCATCTGCGACGAACTGCTGCGCAAGGGCCTGATCGAACGCTACCCCAGCGTCGAGGACCGGCGCCGCGTGGTGCTGCGCCTCACCGCCCAAGGCGAGCGGCAGGTGGAGCAGTTCCAACCGAAGATCTGGAAGGCGCTGGACAAGATCTACGGCCAGCTGAGCCAGGCCGAGCTGCGCCAGGTTACCGGCCTGCTGCGCCGGCCGCTGTCCAACCTGGACGGGTAGGGCATGTCCGCCACTCCCTCTGCTCCCTCTGTCGCGGGCTGGTCCGGCGCGGCCTGGCGCGATGCCTGGCGCGTCTGGGTGGGCAGCGAAGTGCCCGGCTGGATCTTCGTCGCCAAGACCACCTTCGCCGCGCTGCTGGCGCTGTGGATCGCCTTCCGCCTCGGCTTCGATTCGCCGCGCAGCTCGATGCTGACGGTGTTCATCGTGGCCCAGCCGCAGACCGGCCTGGTGCTGGCGAAGAGCTTTTTCCGCGTGCTCGGCACCATCGCCGGCAGCCTCGCCACGCTGTTGCTGGTGGGCCTGTTCGCGCAGCAGCGCGAGCTGTTCCTGACCGCGCTGTCGCTGTGGGTGGGCCTGTGCACCGCCGGCGCCGCGCTGTACCGCAACTTCCGCGCCTACGCGTTCGTGCTCGCCGGTTACACCGCCTGCCTGATCGGCTTCCCTTCGGCGCTGCACCCGGAGACGGTGTTCAACACCGCCGTGTTCCGCGTCTCCGAAGTGATGCTGGGCATCCTCTGCGCCGGCGTGGTCACCGATCTGGTGCTGCCGCAGGCGCTCGGCGCCGGGCTGGTGACGATGATCCGCGGCAGCTACCGCGAGTTCCTCGGCTTCGTCACCGGCGCGCTGCGCGGCCGGCTCGACCACGCCAGCATGGAGCGCTCGCACGACCACTTCGTCGCCAACGTCATCGCCCTCGAGGCGCAGCGCGACGCCGCCTACTTCGAAAGCCCGGACGCGCGGGTGCGCAGCGATCGCCTGCGCCTGCTCAACGCCGGCTACATGTCGAGCACCACCAGCGTCCACATGCTGCACCAGATGATGCAGCGCCTGCGGCGGCGCGAGTGCCATCACGCGCTGCAACAACTGGCGGCGCTGTATGAAGCGCTGGCCATCGAGCTGATGCCGGAGGAAGGCGTGATGCCGGCGACCGCCGCCGAGGCGGCGCCGCTGGCGCAGCGCATCGCGGCCTTCCGCGCCGGCCTGCCGAGGCGGATCGCCGCAGCGCGCGCCGCGCTGGAGCACACGGCCGATGCGGCGGAACTGCTCGACTTCGACAGCGCAGCCGAGCTGCTGCAGCGCTTCACCGAGGAAATGCATGAGTACACGGTGAGCTATGTCGCGCTGGCACGCCCGGGTACGCGCGCGCACAAGCCGGCGCCGCCTTACGTGGCGCATGCCGATTGGATCACCGCCGCGCTCAGCGGCGTGCGCGCGGTGGTGGCGCTGCTATCGCTGAGCGCCTTCTGGATCGCCACGGCCTGGCCCAGCGGGGCCGGCGCCGCCACCATCGCCTGCGTCTTCTGCTGCCTGTTCGCCTCGGCGCCGGCGCCGGTGCTGGCACTGCGCGGCCTCAGCATCGGCTTCGTCTGGGGCCTGCTCGCCGCCTTCATCTGCGGCCTGCTGGTGCTGCCGCAACTCGACGGTTTCCTGCTCCTGGCCGCGGGCATGACGCCTTTCATCATGGTCGGCATCAAGCTGGTCACCAATCCGAAGACCGCCGGCATCGGTGTCGGCTACAGCATCATGTTCGGCAACATCATCGGCGTGGAAAACGTGACGCGCTTCGACCCGTTGCCGGTGCTCAACGACGGCTTCGCCTCGCTGCTCGGCGCCAGCGTCGCCGCCCTGGTGTTCGCCCTGCTGGTGCCGGTCAACGGCCGCCGCCTGCGCCTGCACCTGGTGCGCAGCCTGCGCCGGCAGGTGCTGCTGGCCTGCTTCGGCAATCTCCGCGGCCTGCGTCACCGCTTCGAGAACAGCACGCGCGACCTGCTCGGGCAGTTGCTGGCCGGCGCCGACCGTGTCGGCGGCGAGGACCGGCACTTGCTCGGCCGCGCCCTCTCGGTGCTGGAAACCGGCCACGCCATCATCGATCTGCGCGAGGCCGCGGCCATCGGCACACTCTCGGTAGGTAGCCGTGCCGCGTTGAATGCTTGCATACGCGGCCTGGCGCGCTTGTTCGAAAAGCCGTCGGAGCAGCGGCGGCGACAGGCGCTGGAAGGCGTGACCCGCGCCACCGACCGGATTGAAACGGCGCTGCAAGCCGAGGGCATCGACACGGCTGAACGCACCAGCCTCAAGCGCGGCCGCGTCGGCCTGCACCTGCTGCGCACCCTGCTGCTCGACGACGAAACCTTCCTCACGCTGTCGGCGGTGGAGAACCCCGCCATTGCCGTCCCCGGAGCTTCCCATGCCGCGTGAAATCGAATTGTTCGGCTTCTTCATGCCGACCCTGCTGCCGATGTTCCTGCTGGCCTTCGGCCTGCAATGGCTGCTTGACTCGGTGCTGGCCCGCCTCGGCTTCTACGCCCACGTGTGGCACCCGTCCCTGTTCCGCTTCAGCCTGTTCGTCTGCCTGTTCGGCGCGATGGGCCTGTTCCTCTATTAACCGCACTCCCGAGCTGTCATTCCGAGACTTCCGATGAACGCGAAATCCCTGCTGCGCTACGTACTGACCGCCGCCATCTTCACCATCGCCGTGCTGGTGGCGATCACGCTGTGGCGGCACTACATGTACTCGCCCTGGACCCGCGACGGCCGCATCCGCGCCGACGCGATCAGCCTGGCGCCGGACGTTTCCGGCATCGTGGTGGAAGTGCCGGTGCAGGAGAACCAGCTGGTGCACAAGGGCGATGTGCTGTTCCACATCGACGCCGAGCGCTACCGCATCGCCCTGGCCCAGGCCAATGCCGCGGTGGACGCGCGCAAGGCCGACTACGATCTGAAGCGCCGTGAAGCGGCGCGGCGCGCCGTCCTCTCCGGCGTGGTGGTATCGAGCGAAAGCCAGGAGTCCTCCGCCTCCTCGGCCAGTGCCGCGGCGGCGTTGTACCAGGAGGCGCAGGCCGCGCGCGATACCGCCGCGCTGAACCTGCAGCGCACCGAGGTGCTGGCGCCGGTGGACGGCTACGTCACCAACCTCGATGTGCACCCCGGCGACTACGCCACCGCCGGCCGCGCGCTGCTGGCGGTGATCGACAGCCACTCGTTCCGCATCAACGGCTACTTCGAGGAAACCAAGCTGCCGCGCCTGCACGTGGGCGATGCGGTGAGCATCCACCTGATGAGCGGCGGCCCGACTTTGCATGGCCATGTCGAGAGCCTGGCGCGCGGCATCACCGATCGCGACAACCCCAGCGGCCCGCGCCTGCTGGCCGACGTCAACCCGACCTTCAACTGGGTGCGGCTGGCACAGCGCGTACCGGTGCGTATCGCCTTCGACCAGATCCCCGACGGCGTGGTGCTGGCCTCGGGCATGACCTGCACGGTGATCGTGAAGCCGCACGACTGAGCGGAACCTGCGGGCGCGCGTCGTACCAGCCGCCCCGCGCCGACCGAATCCCGCCCGATATCGGAGCGGGATCCGGTGGCGAGTCCGCCGCTACGATCACTTCGCTTCGGCAACCCATTTCAGCGTGGCCAGCCACAGGGCGTGGCCGCGATGCATCAGGGTCTCGTCGCTCTGCCGCAGGCCCGCGGCGTCCTTGCCGATACCAGCCTCGTCCATCACCACCCGGCACATGGCGCCCTTCGGCTCCAGGTACCAGGAGTGATAGAAACTCGGCTGTGCACCAGGTGCGTAGCCATACCACCCCAGGCGCTGGTTGGGGACGTATTCGTGCACCTTGCTCTCGATGGCCAGGCCGAAGGTGGTCCAGCGGAATACGCTGCCGTCCTGAAGCACGGGTTCACCGCCCTGAATCTGTACATCCCTGGAGTTGGGGTACCAGGCCGGCCATTTGCCCGCATCGACGATATGCGTCCAGACGCGTTCGCAGGACGCGTTGATAAGCTGCTCGTTATGGGCGAACAGGTCGGCCTTGTCCGGCTCGAAGCCGGCCGGCCAATGGATCGCCGGCGAGCGATGGGCAAGATCAGCTTTCATCGATATGGCTTTGTATCCTTGCGGGTTGGAACTGCTTGGGGAACCGGCCTGCACGGCCGAACTCGCAAGTCCGGTCAGCAGCAGCGAGGCAACGGCGATCTGGCCAACATTGATCGAGGCGATGGATCGGCGACGGTTCATGCACGTTCCCGCTGAATCAGGGTGGCGATGGCCTGGTCGATGCCGATAGCGCCCTTGCGGGCGTGCGCGCCGCGATCCTTGAAGTCGATCCAGCCGGCGCTGAAGCCGTCGATCATCTGCATGCGCGGCGCGGGGTTTTGCATGCCCTGCCCGCGGAAGATGGATTCCCACTGCTCGCGCGGCACGCCTTCCGCCCGCACCGGGTGGCCGAGCGCCTTGGCGAACGCCGCCGCGAGGATCTTCGGCGAGACGCGCTGCGCGGCTTCCAGCTCGACCACGCGCTGACCCTCCCAACGTTCCTGCAGGAGCGCGGCGGCGGTGCGGCCGACGTCGTCCGTCGAGATCATGGGGATGGGACGGTCGAGCGGCTGCAGGTAGCTCTGGATCACGCCGCTCCTGGCCGAAGCGATATCCCAGGCGGCGTTTTCCATGAACCAGGCCGCGCGCAGGAAGGTGACCGGCTGCGGCAGATCTGAAAGCGCCCGCTCCAGCAGGCCCAGCACGTTGAGCAGGTTCGGTTGCGGCGCGTCGGCGCCGACGGTCGACAGCACCACGATCTTCGTGGGTTTGGCGCGGACCAGCGCTTCGTGCAGGGTCTCGATGAAGCGCACCGCCTCGGGAAATCCCGGCGCCGGATCGAAGACGGGCGGCAGCATGGCGAAAACGCCTTCCGCTCCCTCGAAGGCCGCGGTGAGGGCATCCACGTCGGCGAGATCGGCGATGGCGAGGTCGCAGCGGAGCTGCGCCCAGGCCGCGCCCTTGGCGCGGTCCCGCACCACGGCGCGGACCGGCTGATGGGCTGAAAGCAGGCTGCGGGCGACCGCGGCCCCGACTTGTCCGGTGATTCCAGTGACTGCGTACATGGGCATTGCTCCTTTGGTGTTTGTGGCGCTCCGCCCGGCGGCGAAGTGGGTGGCAATATCCCATCCGGTCATTCATGCTTCAATAGCGTTTATGTGAATGCAGTAATGACTAAAAATCAGTAATAGTCCGGAGGAGACATGGCTTTCGACGGCAAGCTGTTGTCCGGGGTGACGGTGTTGATGGCCGTGGTCGAGGCGGGCACCATCGCGCGGGCGGCCGAAGCGTTGGGGCTGTCACCCTCCGGGGTGAGCCGCGCACTGGCACGCCTGGAACAGCGCGTGGGCGCCCGGCTGCTGGCGCGCACCACGCGCTCGCTGTCGCTGACCGACGAGGGGCGGCGTTTCTACGAACAGGTGGGGCCGCATCTCGCCGGCATCGAGGAGGCGGCCATCGAGGCCTCCGGTTCCACCAGCACGGTGCGCGGGCGCCTGCGGGTCAATATCGATCCGTTCTTCTCCCGCATCATCCTCTCGGGACATCTCGCGGCGTTCCTGGCGCGCTACCCGGAGGTTACCCTCGAACTGATCATGCGCGATTCGGTGGGCGACCTCGTCGCCGACGGCTTCGACCTGGCCCTGCGTTTCGGCGAGCCGCCGGTGGGCTCGTTCGTCGCCCGCAAGCTGGTGGAGACGCGGGTCATCACGGTGGCCTCCCCCGGCTACATCAAGGCGCATGGACGGCCGCGGCATCCCCGGGATATCGAAACGCGCGCATGCATCGACTTCTACGATGCGGCCCATGCAAGGCCCTACGACTGGGAGGTGCAGCGCAAGAAAGAGGTGCTGCCGCTGCGGGTCAAGGGGCGCCTGCTGGTCTCGGATTCGGGCACGCTGCTCGGCGCCTGCGAGGCGGGTGCCGGGATCGCGCAGATCCTGGAGCTGGGCTGCGAACACCTGCTCGAAAGCGGCCGGCTGGTCAAGCTGTTTCCGGAGTGGGCGGACGAGCGCTTTCCGCTGTATGCGATCTATCCCTCGCGCCTGCACCGCGCCGCGAAGGTGCGGACCTTCATCGAGTTCTGCCTGGAGATCATCACGCGGGAGCGGCGCGGCGTTCGCGGCTAGGGCGCATTCGCAAGACATAAAAAAACGCCCGCGCAAGGCGGGCGTTCAATCGCTGCGTTGAAGCGGCTCAGTTCAGGCGCGTGATGCGGTTCGACGCGGCCGGGGTCAGCGGCGAGTTGGCCTTGATGTAGGCGACGAAAGCGTCGACGTCGACCGGGCCGGTGTAGGGGTTCTTGCCCTGGGTCATGATGGTGAAGCCGTCGCCGCCGCCGGCGACGAAGTTGTTGGCTTCGATGCGGTAGGTCTTGGTCTTGTCGATGGCTACGCCGTTGAGCTTGACGCTACCGTCCACCACCTTGCTGGCGCCGGCGGGCTTGCTGTTGTCCCAGGTGTAGGTGAAGCCCTTCGACACTTCCAGGATCTTCGGCGAGGTCTGGCCGACCCACTGCTGGCCTAGCAGGGTGTAGATCTGGTCGCCGGTGAAGTCGAGGTCGGTGAGGATGTCGCCGAACGGCTGCACGTTGTAGGCCTCGCCGTAGGTGATCTGCCCGTTCTGGATGCCGACGCTGGCCGGAATACCCGCGCTGGCCGGATTGAAGAACAGGCTGTTGCGGATGCCGCCCGGGTTCATGAAGGCGATCACCGCCGGGCTCGGATCGGTCTGCGAGGCCGCCAACTGCGAGTCGGCGATGATGTCGCCCAGCGGCGATTCGCCGGTCTTGCCGGAGGAGACGCTTTCGCCCGTGGTGGTGAAGTCGGCGGTGACGGTGCCGACCACCTTGTTCACCAGAGTGGCGGAGGCGGTGTCGTACTGGTTGACCAGGGCGGCGATGGCCGCGTCCGGCGTCAGCGTCGGATACGCCGTCGGCGCCGGGTTGGTGGCGTTGTCGTTGACCACCAGCTTGTTGTCGGCGGCGATGCCGGTGACCTTGCCGCTGGCGGTGTCGAGCGTCAGGTCCAGGGCGGTGATGTACGAACCGTACTTGCCGGCGCTGGTGTAGAACACCTTGGAGGTGGTGGCGCCCTGCCCCTGCGGGCA
>JAQGNS010000265.1 GCA_028291705.1 Nevskia sp. | reverse complement strand
GGCCTGGCCACAGGCGCCGCGGTAGGCGCCATCGGCGCCGGCATGATCGACCTGAACAAGGAGCGGGGCGCCACCGCCAATGCCGTGGCACCGGCTTTCGGCACGGCTACGGGCGGTATCCTCGCCGGCCTGCTGGTGCAATACCTGCCGGCGCCCACTCATGTGGTTTACGCCGTGCTCGGCGTGATTTTCATCCTGCAGGGCATCGGCGTGGCCTTGATGGCGGAAACCATTTCGCCGGCGCCGGGCGCGTTGGCCTCGCTCAAGCCCCAGTTCAAATTGCCCGCCGCGACGCGGGGGCCACTGTTGCTGGCGTTGCCGGTGCTGGTGGCAGCCTGGGCATTGGCCGGCTTCTACGGCTCACTGGGTCCGATGCTGGTGCGGGGCATGCTCGGCACCGGTTCGGCTCTCCTTGGCGGCCTGGCTTTGTTCGTCCTCGCCGGCAGCGGTGGCCTTGCCGTGCTGGCGCTCCAGCACCGTGAGCCGCGTGCCATGATGACCTTCGGTGCCGCCATGCTGGTTGCCGGCGTCGGCATCACCATCTGGGCCTTGCCGCATCATTCGATTGTCGTCTTCCTCATTGGTACGTCCATCGCAGGCATGGGTTTCGGTGCCGGCTTCCAGGGCGCCGTGCGCAGCATCGTGCCGTTCGCCGCGCCGCACGAACGGGCAGGCGTGCTGTCCATCGTCTTCATCGTTTCCTACCTGTCCATGGGGGCGCCGGCGATCGCCGCTGGAGCGCTGGTGGCCCGGCATGGTGACATCCTCGGCACTGCCCAGGAATACGGCGTGGTGGTGATGGCCTTGGCGTTGGCTGCTGTTCTGGCGGCAGCCTTGCGCCTGGCGACGCAGCGCGGCTGATAGACGAGGCAATGAATCCATTGTACCGGACAGCAAAAAGCGCAACTGCGAGGGTTACATGAAGCGTCATGTCTCCGGCACCCTTGCCGCCTCGGCGTGAGAGCAGTTTGTAGTGGCGTAAACGTCCGGCTAACGGCTGGAGCACTTCAACCACGGGGTTATCGGCGAATTGCCTCGACGATCAACTAGTAGTGCCGTGTCACGCCTAATGTTGCCTGCTAACTCGCATGAAGCCCCGCGCTGGGGCCCAGGGAGAAGAAGCAGAACGTGATGTTGCAGTTCGATCCGGCACCACCGATCCGTATGTGGGTGGCCTGCCTATACGCCGAATAGACCAGTCCGGGCAAGCCAGACTTGCTATCCTTTGCCGCCCGGACCGATGAGCCGCCCGATGAAATCTCGGCCACCGCCCACGACCACTGCATCGTGACGATCGCAGAGGAAAATGCGGACAATCCAACAGAATCACTGCGATGACAAAGAGCAAAAAAACTGAGAAAAAGTGGAAGGTCTTCCTGTCCAGAGACTTGCATGGCCGGGAAAACCTGCCTGAATTGTCCGCGGTGATCTACCCGTCGAATCAATCGTGGAACGATTTCGGGCATAAGACACATGCGACGCTGTTTGTTCATCAAAGTGGCGATGTGCGACGGGAATTTCCCATTTACGTCGGAGTCCTTGGCTCGGATAAGGCATCCTTTGCATCGTATTTGGCGGACGAAGCCGGATTTTCCGCCGAGCAAGAGAGGGTAGAAATAACAGCGCAGACGCCGCTATTTACGATGATGCCGGCGTCGGATAACTATCGAGACTTGGTTCAACTGGTTGGCCCCTCGGTCTCTCGCACAATCCTCACGGCCGCCAGAGACCTGGTGAACGCTCAACGTACTAAGCCGTTACCGCAGTGGGCTCGAGTTGCTCGCAATATGGAGAGCTTCGAGCTGGCGTTTATGCGAAATACAGAGACCTTTTTTGCCTACCACAATGCTGTAACTATTCTGGAAGGCCTGGGATCGGAGAGCTTGACCTCCATTTCCAGCAACCTGGAGCTGGCCTTCAAGCTGGATGGTTTCAGCAACCCTCATCACTTCAAATTCAGCTTCGACCCACAGAGTATTTTGCCGAAACGCATAGCTGTGATTATTGGCAAGAATGGAATCGGGAAGAGCCAGGCGCTGAATCGCATCGTGCGGTACGCGATCAGCGGGAAGAATGACGAGCTTCTCAACGATCCGAATCCAGAGTGCTTTCGAGATATGGAATATGGGCGGCCCCGCATTAGCAGGATCGTGGCGATCACAACTCCCGGGGAGACGCAGTACACCTTTCCACCAACCACAAAGAAGTCGTCATACATTGCCTACCATCGGTTGACACTGGGGCGTGGCAAGCAGAAGGGGGCGCGAGGTATCGGCGGCCTTCTCGTTCAGCTCGCTCGCCATCCAGGAACGATTGGATCGAGCCGCCGTTGGGATGTATTCTTGCGAGCAGTCGAGCGGGCTCTGCCGCTTAACGATATCAAAATCCCGACGGTCACAAGGAACGATGATGGCATCTTCCGAGGATTTGTGACGATTCCGGGACTCATGTCGGCCGTGGGCGAACAGCGTTCCCTAGAGCTCTGGCATTCCGTAAATGAAAGTGCTGACCCGGCGCGTGTGACCTCGAGTGGTGTGCAGTCGTTGAGCAGCGGCCAGATGTCCTTCCTGCGCTTTGCCCTTCTGGCCTGCTTGCATATCGAAAACGGCACCCTGGTTCTGATCGACGAGCCGGAAACGCATTTGCATCCGAATTTGATATCTGTGTTTGTTGAGTTGCTGGACACGATGCTGGAGCTGACCGGGTCGGCGGCAATCGTGGCAACCCACTCGGCTTATCTGGTGCGAGAGGTTCCCCGCAGTCAGGTTCATGTGGTCCAAGATGCGGATGGTGTAATTTCTGTAAACACCCCGCGGTTGAAGACTTTTGGAGCAGATGTCGGATCGATTTCGACGTTCGTGTTCGATGATGACATCACCGCCCGGTTGATGGATCGAATACGCGAAAAGCTTCCGCAAGGTGCCCGGCAGAGGCGTGAGATGCTCAGTGTAATGGAAGGGGAGCTCTCGGATGAGGCGATCATGGAATTTCAGGTGCGCCCCGATCGATGAAAAGACTTCCAACTCCCGCCTTCAACGATACCGGGGCACTCACAGCGATATCTGGCGATACGACATTAGATAGCCATCCTGTACTGCACAACCACCTTGCTGCTTTCCAGGCCGCCTACACCAACTATGCGCTTCACCATGGAGATCCCAATCAGATCACGGCGATTCCACAAACGGCAGGAATCAAAGATGCGCTGATCGGGCACTATTCAAGCCCTCCCACCGGTCCACTGAAGATCTACATCGATTCTGTGCGGAATGATCTGTCCCCAGACGTGTGCCCAATGTGCGGTAGTTTCAACACATACAACATTGATCATTTCTTTCCGAAGGATGGCTATCCAGAATATTCATTCTTTTCGCTGAATCTGGTGCCAGCCTGTCGATGCAATCGAAAAGGTCGCGGCCTCTACAACCACGGGACTCGCGCGCGCGCGCTTCATCCATATTTCGATAATGGCCTCACCGTGCGCCTCGTTCGCATGTCGATCAATGGGCCTAACTTCCGAGTTCCGGCCCTGGGGCTAGAGCCTTGCACGGCGGATCCTGCAATTTTGCCCAACCTGAACTTTCATCTCGACAAGGTTATTTACAAGAGAGCCGTGCAGAGCTTTTTGATCAAGAACTGGCGGAAAATGCGCACCAGGCCGAGAAAGATCATCCAAACGCTGCCGCGTGCCTTTGCGGGTGATGCGGTGGCTCTGACCGGGTATTTAAATGACGCCCTGGATCTGATGGATGATAAGTACGAAACACCGAACAACTGGGATTCGATGTTTCTCGCAGGAATCCTGGCTCGCCAAGATGTGCTGGCTTGGCTGGCCCACGACTTCACTGAGCTTACCCTCGGGAACCGACTTCTGACGGATTGAACCGCCAAGATCAGCTAGCGGGCTAACCACCAGACCGAAACCGCTGCCTCCGAAAGAGCGGGCGAAAGAGCTACTGCGCCCGCCTTGTCGCGGCATTTCGCAGGGATGAGATTCCATCTGCCGATGGTGGAGTTGAGTAGGAAAGTGTGCTGCCTGCAGCGAACCTTGCGATAAGGCAAAGAGGCGGCATGCCGGCAGCCGGGGCTTCCTTATCTTTTACTTAACATAATATCTATTATGCGAAGTGTTGTAGAGAAACCCCCAGCGCTGCCTTGCCTTGACGGAGCCGCCCTACGTCCCGGGCCGCTGTTCCAGGTACGACACGGCCAGTGCCTGAAGCTCGCGCAGCGCGCCAGCACGCCCGGCCAAGCC
>JAQGNS010000257.1 GCA_028291705.1 Nevskia sp. | reverse complement strand
CAAGCTGCGATGTGGCTTCCTCGCACCTGTTGAGCGCTCGCGACTCTATGGCTCACTCTGAACGACCGTACATGGCCCGCTGCGACGAAACTTCCGGCACCTCCATCCGCCGCTAAACTGATTTCGCCGCCGTCGAATGACTCCTTTAAGGCGACGAGTTTCGAGCACTGACCGTCCGGTTATGGCCCGCTGCGTCGGATTGGCGGAATCTCGAAAGCAGTCGCTGAGCGGTCGGCGCCCAGCTCAGCGTAGCCACGCGGTGCGGGTTAGGGTAGTGGCGATTCCATGCCGTTATCTGAGGGGGCAAGGGCGCACCCAAGCAAGCATGTCCGCTACCGGTTAGCTGGACCGATGTCCGCAATGACGGCCCGCAGCGGACATCGACGCCAGCGGCCTCTTCGGTGACAGCGAGCCCCAGGCCGTCACTAGATTTGAGCGGCGCCTCCATCAACGAAGACCTCTGTTCCAGTCATAAAGCTTGATTCGCTGGAAGCAAGGAACAGCGCGGCTGCCGCGATCTCCTCAGGTGCTCCCATGCGGCCCATCGGAACCGAGCCCACGAGCGCCCCCAGCAGCTCTTTCGGAAATCCCGCCATCGGCGGGGTGTCCACCGGACCGGGAGTCAGCAGGTTTGCGCGGATTCCGCGATCTTTCAGCTCGAAACTCAGCGAGCGAGCGAGTGATCGCAATGCGGCCTTGGCCGCTCCATAGACGCTCAGATGCGGAACAGCTTTCACCGCGGCGATTGATCCAGTCATGATGATCGAAGCACCATTGTTCAGCAAAGGGATCGCTTTCTGAATCGTGAAAAACGTCGCACGGATGTTCAGGCCGAAGGTTGCGTCGAAGGATTCCGCGCTGACCGCTGTGAACGGTTCAAATGGTCCGCCGCCGGTGTTGGCGAAAACGACGTCCAGATGCCCCGCCTCCCGGGCAATCGTGGCGTACAAATGGTCCAGGTCCGACAGATTCGTCACGTCACCCTGTACTGCGGTGACGCTCTTTCCGATCAGCGCCTGTGCCTTCTGCAGTTCTGCCGCGCGGCGCCCCGTTATGAACACCTGAGCCCCTTCCGCCACGAACCGCTGCGCCGTGGCCAGGCCGATGCCGCTGCTCCCGCCGGTGATCAAGGCGACCTTGCCTTCAAGCTTTCCGGACATCTTCATCTCCTTTGGTTTGCGGCGGTGTCGGTCACGCGAAGGCGATCACGCCGAGACGTATCCACGTTCCCAGCAGAACAAACTGGCCCAACATGAAAATCGGCGTACGGATCCAGAGGCGGTTGAGGCCGATGTGAACAACGGCGTGCGCCCAGCGCAGGGCCACGTAGCACCAGCACAGCGCGGGCAGCCAATCGTCCCGGAGTCCCAGTACGATGATCAGCACGACCGCGGTGTAGAACAGCACCGGAAACTCGAACAGGTTGGCCAGCTGGCGGGTCGGCCGCATCACGGCGACCGATGCCCCGGTGCCGTCCCAGTCCTCGTAATATGACGCCGGCCTCCGCCCCGCGATCAGATCGCCAAACCGGGTGATCAGGATGCACAGCGCAACCCCGAACGACAGGGCGACCATCGCAAACAGCTGCGGCAAATAGGCCTGGGCGATGCTCACCCCGGCCTCCGCGCGAACGCGCCAACAGAAGGTGGCGCACGACCCATGACTTCTGCTGCGGCTGCCAAATGGTCATCGAGGAACCGGGTCATTTCCCCGGTTGCGGCCTCGAACAATTCGCCGAAATAGATTTCGAAGTGCGAGGAGTCGAAGGACGCTGCCCGTCCCTTCGGGGCCAGCGCCGACACTTTGCGTGCAAGGGCGGCGGGACAAATCTCGTCCCGCTCGCACACCAGCATCAGCAGCGGTGCCCGCACCCGCCTGGCATAGGTGATCGGCCGGTACAGCGGCAGGGTGAGCATCAGCCGTGCGGCGATTAGGTTGCGCCAGGGGGACGGCCCGTCGAGCATCGCCTCGTAGGCCTGTTCCGCGCCCAGCCGGGTCATCAACGCTGATTCACCTGGTGCGCCAGCCAGCTTGATGTACTTCGGCGACATCCCGAATATGGCCCGAATCTGGTCCACCAGCCCCGCCGACACCCATTGCAGAACCTGCTTCGGTTCCGCCTTCAACGCCACTGCCAGGCAGTCCGAGACAGTGCACTGCGACATGACGGCCGCCAAGTCCGGGCGGCGAGCCCCGACAACTATTGCGTGGCCGCCACCGAAGGATGTTCCGAACAGCGCAATCCGCTTTGCGTCAATCTCAGGATGCGCGGCCGCGCAATCAATGGCCGCGCAGATATCGTCGAGCTGCCGACTCACTGAACAGACGAAACGCGGCACGCCGCCGCTGGCGCCCCAATGGCGATAGTCGAAGCTCAGCATGGCGTAGCCGGCTGCGCTGAATTTCGCTGCGTAGGCGGACAGACGCACCTGCCGAATCGCGCCGATGCCGTGCGCTACGACTACGCAAGGGTGAGGGCCCGCTCCGGTCGGCAGGTACAACCAGGCCTCGCAGGGGATTCCCCCAGAATTGAACGTCAGATCCAGCCGTTTCATTCGCATTGCCTTGGTTCATACTCGACCGCGGTATAATCCGAGGAATTCCTCAGTTTTTGCACTCGCATTTATCAGGGGTGGCGCTATGTCGGCAGCCGATGCCCGTTTTTCCCAGAGAAAGGAGCCGGTACAGGCCCGTTCCAGGCTGACGGTGAAGGCCATTATCGAGGCCACGGCTCAGGTTCTGGTGGCCATCGGCTACGAGCGCGCGACCACCGACACGATCGCCGCCCGGGCCGGCGTCAGCATCGGAACCTTGTATCAATACTTTCCCAACAAGGAATCCCTGGTCACGGCGCTGATCAAGAACCACGTGGACGAGATCATGCGGACTGTGGAAGCGGCCTTGACAGAGGCCGCGGACGCGCCGCTCGAATCGGCGCTGCAGGGATTGATCCACGCCGGCGTGGAGGCCCACCGCGCCGACCCTGCGCTGCATAAGGTTCTGTTCGAGCAAGTTCCGCGGAACAAGTTGCTTGGGAAACATTTGGACACGAGCGGCAAGCTGCAGGCGATGATTGAGGCATTTCTGTGCAGAAGGGCGCCGGGCCTACCGCGGGCCCGGACCCGCGTTGTAGCGCTGGTCCTTGAAACCACCGTCGAAGCTCTGACGCACCGGGCGGTAGTCGATGCACCGGATTGGCTGCGCTCCAGGGAGATCGAAAAGGAAGCCCTGATGCTCTTGCGCCCATACCTCCTGGAGGCGGTGACCTAGTTCGCCGACTCAGGTCCGAGGTCCGCTTACGTGGCGCTTCCTGCCACGCTCATGTCCGTAGCGGCAGAAAGTTGACGCGACAGAGGCCCCGGAGTGGCCGCTTTCAAGCGACGAATATTCCAAGCTGAGCGGCTGCTTTTGGCCCTGTCCGACCGAACCCAAGGATTCCCAAAGCCCGCCGCTGGCAATCAACGTCAGCTCTTGTTCACTAGCGTCATTCGGCCCGTGTGCAGAACGCGAGCGGTCCGTAACGATCAAATTCACGTTGAGCCGCCGAGAACAGCAGGTACTCGAACTGGTCTCGATTGGCCTTACGGACGAAGAGGTTGCAGCTCGTGCATTTGTCAGCAAAAACACCGTGAAATACCACCTGAAGAAAATCTATAGAAGATTTGGCATCCAACGTCGAACGCAGACCTTGGCGTTCATGGAAAGCATCAAGCGTGAGGCTGCCTTCGACAGACGTTGCAGGGGCTCCAGCAGATCGGAAAACGGCGCGCCGTTACACAGGGCGTCGGGCTTGCGCTCAATCAGCGGCAGGTAGTGTCGCCAGTCGTAGATGACGTGGTCCCGGTCAAAGGCCTGGGCATGCTCGGCGACAATACCGACCACGACGCCTTTATGCCTTATCACGGGGATGCCGCGTCGCACGGACACTGCGGTCGTGCCATCGACGGAAAGATCGGCTAAAGGAAGAGAGTTCAGCGTAGGCGAGCAAGCCGGCGATCTGTGTGGCGCTCATCTCCGAGTGCTTCAGATATTTGGTGGCAAGATCCCGGCGCACCGCGTCTTTTATCGATCGGAAGCTGTGCCCCGATGCCGCCAGTCGTTCCTGCAAGGTACGAACCGAAAGCCCCATTGCAACGGCCACCACCGTGATGTCGCAAGGCGCAAAGGGCAGCAGCGCCCGCACGATGCTCTCGACTTGCAGGGATGCCGCGACGATAGGCACATCTTCCTCGTTGCGCAGGATGCTGCGGACCAGGGTGCGATTGCCGGGCATGCCACCCCTCAGCGGGCGGGCAAGGATATGCTGATCGAGATGGATTGCATTGCGTTCACTGTTGAAGCGCAGGTTTGGGCCGAACAGTCTGCGATGCACACGCAGGTCGCGCGGTGCTTCATGGCGAAAGTAGACAGCTGCGGGGGTCCAGTTCGGTGGAGCATGCGAACGGATTTCGCCGAGGAAAGTAGCCACGGCGAATTCTGAAATCTGCACTTCATTGTCGACCAGCCCGCTGACTGCGGACCAGCCCAGAATGGCATCCTTGCCAGAGTGTTCAAAGCTCGTCAGGGCGACGCTGCTGTATAGGTCGTAATTCCGCGCGAGGTCTTCGCACATCTCGCCGACGGTACGGGCGTTACGCAGCAATACCCACAGCGGACCAATGACCACGGCGAGCCGTGCCCCCATCGACATCTCCAGTCCCCAGTTGCGGCGGCGACAGGTTCGCGCGGCGATGTCGAAAAACAGCATCACCGAGCGGCCGCTGATCAGCAGGTCCGGGTCCCGCAGCGCCGCGGCGGGAATGCCGGCCGCGGCCGCGATCGCGGCTGGCCGTTTGCCGGCGTCGAGGATCTTCTGCGCCGCGCCGCCGAGGATGATGCTTCTGACCAGGGTTCCAGACACGGCACTCTCCTGAGGCGTTCCGCGCATTTTGACAACAAATCCGCGTAAATTGCCAACTCATTCATCGAGAACGGGCGCCATGCTTGGCCTTCATCAGATATGTGCACGGGCTGAGACCGATAGCAGCCTTCGCCAGGAGGAATTCACGTGTCAACCGTATCGCCGCTCATGGAGCGCTCTGCGCCCGCAGCCGTTCCGCAGCATCTGATCGTAGACTTCGATGTTTACAACCCGACCTCCGACGCAGAGCGCTTTCACCAGGCCTTCGTCGATTTCCAGCGTGCCACCAGGTTTCCACTGGTCTGGACTCGGCACCACGGTGGGCACTGGATTGCGGTACGCGGACAGGATGTCTACGACCTCTACGCAGATCACGAGCATTTCAGCTCCCGTCACTATTTTGTGCCGGCCACGCCCAATCAGGGCTCACTGGGCGCGTTCACGCTCGATCCTCCCGAGCATGGGCCGTTTCGCGCGTTCCTCAACACGGGAATGTCTGCGAAGACAGTGGGCGCCAAGATTCCGTTGGTGCGCCAGCTGGCGATCGACCTTGCGGAACAGGCTGCGCCGCGCGGCAGTTGCGATTTCCTCACGGAATTCGCGGATGTGCTGGCGCTCACGGTGTTCCTAGGCCTTGTCGATCTGCCATTCTCGGATCGGGAAAAGCTCAGTGCCCTGGTCGAAATGGCGGCAAGGGATCCCGACCCGGAACAGCGAATCGGCGGTATCGCGAAGATCGCCGAATACCTGTTGCCGTATATACACGAGCGCCGTGCCCACCCCGGTGAAGACCTGCTGAGCCACGCCGTGAATGCGGATATCGACGGCCGGCAGATTACACTGGAAGAGGCGATCGGGGCCTCGATTCATCTCATGGGCGCGGGCCTGGACACCATATCCTCGCTGTTCAGTTTCGTCATGATGTTCCTGGCCCGGAACCCCGAGCGCCGCCGGGCGCTGGTTGAGAATCCGGAATTGATCCCGACCGCGGCGACTGAGTTGATTCGCCGCTTCCCCGTGGTAGTGATGGTGCGGCAGGTGCGTGCCGACATGGAGTATCTGGGTGTAGCTCTGCGTAAAGGCGAGATGGTTGCCATCCCGACGGCCTTTTACAACCTGGATGAATCGATCTATGAACGGCCCCTCGACGTGGACTGGAATCGTCGGGTTGGCAAGGTGCTGACCTTCGGCAACGGGCCTCACCGCTGCCCTGGATCGATCCTGGGCCGAAACGAACTTGTGATCGGACTCCAGGAATGGTTGAAGCGCATCCCGGATTTCTCCATCGCTCCGGGTGCGACGATTCCCGTCGTCGGCGGCACTGTCGCAAAAATTCTGCGTATGCCGCTTGTCTGGTAGCAACGTAACGCTCGATCACGCGGGAAGCAACAGTCGAATCTCCCATCCAACCGGCCCTTCCAATGGACTTAACCTCAGATAGCCTCGCCATCCAGAAACTGGATACCAGGATCGCATCACAGAAAGCTGCGTTCCTGCGTAATCCCTATCCGTCGGCCCAGGAACGCCAAGCGCACCTGTCCGCCCTGGCGGGCATGATGCTGAGCTACCGTCCACGCATCATCGAAGCGCTGAATGCCGACTTCGGTACGCATCCTCGGGCTGCCAGCGAGTTGATCGAGGTACTGGGCGTCGCCGGCAGGGCCGCGTTTGCTGCGGAGAATGTGCCCCAGTGGATGAAGCCCGAGGCGCGGGCTACGGACCCTGGGCTGTTCGGCACCGGCAAGGCGTACGTGCTGCCGCAGCCGAAGGGCGTTGTCGGAAACATGGTGCCGTGGAATTTTCCCTTCGATCTCTCGGCTGGGCCGCTGGTCGAGATGTTGGCCGCCGGCAATCGCGTTGTCATCAAGCCTTCTGAGTTCACACCGGCTTGCGCGGAATTGCTTCGCGAGATGATAGCGGCCACCTTCGATCGCGACCTGGTTGACGTGGCGGTGGGTGGCCTGGAACTGTCGAAGGGCTTTCCTACGCTGCGCTGGGACCATTTGCTGTTTACCGGGAGCCCGCAGGTGGGACGCCTCGTCGCCCTCGCGGCCGCGAACAATCTGGTTCCTGTAACGCTCGAGCTCGGCGGCAAGTGTCCTGCGATCTTGACCGATGACTCAGTCGACGCCAGGACCGTTGGGCATATCCTGGGTATCAAGCTGATCAAGGACGGGCAGATGTGCATCTCGGTGGACTACTGCCTGGTGCCGCGAGCGAAGCTGGACGAATTCGTCCGTTTGGCGCGTATGCACGCCAATGAACACCTGCGCGGTCACAGCCAGGGTCCGGATTGCACTGGGATCATCAACAGCCGCAGCTTGAACCGCCTGCGCGGCCTTCTGGACGAAGCGCGCAGCAGGGGATGCGAGGTCATCACGCTGGAAGAAGGCGGCAGCTTCGGTCCGGACTCCCGGGGAATGCCGCTGAGCCTGGTGATCGACCCGCCAGAAGACCTGACGCTGATGCGGGAGGAAATCTTCGGCCCCATCCTCCCGGTGAAGCCATACAACTCGCTCGACGAGGTCATCGACGGCATCAATCAGGGGGAGCGCCCTCTCGGCATCTACGTCTTCACACGTGACCAGGCAATTGCCGACCAAGTGGAGCATCGAACCATCTCCGGCGGTTTTTGTCACAACGCGGCTGCAGTGCATGGCGCAATCCCGTCTCTCGGCTTCGGCGGAATCGGCCAAAGCGGTAGCGGCCGACATCACGGCTTTGACGGCTTCCGCGAATTCTCCAACTTGAAAGGCGTTTTCGTGAGAGGGGAAGGCGACCATATTGATGCGCTGGCTCCGCCCTACGGCGAATTGGCTTCAGCCCTTATCGCTGCCGCGCTCAGCGGCTAGAAGCTCTTAACCTTGAATGAGCGGCCGCTTTCGGCTGGCGAACATTTGACGCTGAGCGTCCGCTCCTGGCCCGCCAGAGACATGAGGGCCATTTCCTGAAAGCTGCCGTTGCCCGTCAATTTAACGCCGAAGGGGTCATCCCGATCGGCCGGTTAGGGCTGCGGGCAGCCGGTCAGTGCGGCCAGAATGCCTGTCAGATGTCGGCGGACTTGGCTGCAGAACGGTCCAGCGCCTGCAGTTGGTTGCAAGCTTATTGAAACCGACGCCGGGCTTTGAGTTTCTGGGCGTTATGGGCAGCCGCATGCCAGTAGCGGCAATTGGCAATTTCTGGATGCTGCGGCGCAAGCTGTGTCAATGCCGCCGACCTTGCTGTAAGGATATCGCCGGCATCGACCACGCATTCTGCGATCAGGGCTGATCTAGCGAGATCGCCTCTGCTGTAAAAGCTGACAGCGAATTTCATCGAACACCTCCATGTGTTCAGCGTTGCCTTTCGCAGCAGACAAGATACCACCGGAATTCTGGAGTGGTGAAAGGTTCGAAGGCGTGCATGCCTATTCGTCGGGTGTTTGCGCTCGTCTTGAGCACCTTGAGCGACGGGCCGCTGGGCTGCTTGTCGCCGATTTCCCATTGCCAGGTCTATCGCTTGCGTTCGCTCATCAAGACCTGCCTGGCAGGGCGCCGGCGAGCTCCGCCGTGGTGACGACGGCCGCCTGCTTCGCGATGACGATGTCGAGCAGCATCGCGTGCACCTGTGCATCTGGGTCGGCGCAGCAATCGCGGACGACGATCAACCGATAATCCAGATCGCCGGCGTGGCGAACGGTCGACAGCACGACGCCGCTGGTGTGGACACCGGCGAGCACCAGCGTGCCGATGCCGTTGGCGCGCAGCAGCGACTCCAGGTCGGTGCCAACGAACGGGCTGATACGGTGCTTGACCACGATCGGTTCCCCCTCTCGTGCCGCTGCGGCAGGATGGATTGCGGCGCCTTCGCTCCCGGCTACCAACATTCCGTATGTCTTCAGCGCGCTGAACAATGGGTTCCGAGGGCTGACCTCGGGATGGCCGGGCCGGAATGCGACAACGACATGAATCACCATCATGCCCACGTCTCGTGCCATGGCGATCAGATCAGGCACGCACGCGATCGCATCGGCGGACTGCGCGGGCGTCATGAACGTGGTAAGGGTATCGACCTGATAATCCATCACCAGCAGCGCGGCGCTCCGCGGATCGATGTGCGAAAGCTCGGGCATGGGTTTCTCCCTGCAGATGATGAGTTTTCTTGCGATGTGTGGCTGACCTGCTCGCTGAGCATCTCCAGGCCGGATTTGTTCCAAGGCGTTTCTCAACGGCCTGAACCTGGTTTGTGTTTGGACTCTTCGGTCCGATCATACCAACGTCAAGCTATTTAGCATCGCGCGGGTTTGTTCGCGCAACACGCTCTTGAGCCTCTCCAGCCGTTTGCCATGGAAATCAGGCCAGCCAAGTTGGGCCATTGCGTTGTTCCGCCCGTGATGGAATGCGCCCAGTTGCCCAATAATGGCGATCGTGCGCAGCTTCGTTTCCTGACTCGCTGGCGGACAACCCGTTGCGAGTCCGACCAGGCGTCCACAGTTGCCGTACAGCTTGCTGCCCACCTTTTCGTAGATCACGTTGCGGGCAGGATAACTTTCTTCCGACTGGCCTCTGGCGATGAAGCGCGACCAGCCTTCTATCTGCACAGAGCCCAGCAAAAAATCCGCTTCGGCGTCCATGATGGCGCACAAGGCGTCCACTGCGGCACTGCGGGAATGATTCGGCCCGACTGCGCGCGCCGCTGCGAAAGAGGGCTCCAGGGCCTGCATAAGTGTCTCGGCAATGTACTCGGCACAAGCGACGTGGAGTCCCTCTTTACCGCCGAAATAGTATTGCAGCGCCGGTGGATTGACCCCGGCATCCCGCGCGATTTGCCGAGTAGAGGCGCGCTCGAAGCCGTGCTCGCCGAAGACCCGGAGCGCCACTTCGATGATCTTCATGCGTTTCTCGTCACCACACGAATAGCCCCCGCTGGACGGCCTGCGACGCGGTCCTGCTTGCTCCATCTTCGAGTTCTCCAATTGCGTCCATCCTAATGTATTCCATTTGACAGACTTTTTGTAGACGGAGTAATGTCTTCCGCATGGAACACTTGCGAAGATGGTAACGCATGCTAGTCGACGGATTTGGCTCCGGCGATTGTTCGACGATCAACGCGGCGATGGAGTTATTCCGCACTAAACAGCCCTTGGAGACCTGCCCATGCCCCGCCTTAGCATCACCATTAAGACCCCGGACGGAATCTGCCCGGCTTCGGTCTTCACGCCGGTCGAACGAGCATCACGATGGCCTGCAGTGATCTTTTTCATGGACGGCTTTGGCATCCGCCCGGCTATGTGGGAGATGGGGCAGCGTCTGGCTGATAGCGGCTATTTGGTGTTGCTACCCGATCTTTACTACCGTCTCGGGAGCTATCCGTCGATGATCCCCTCTCGGGTTCTAGCCGACCCGAAATTACTGGAAGCGTTGATGAAATTCGTGACCAGCCTCGATCGCGACCGCAAAATATCCGACACGGACGCCTTCATCGAATTTCTGTCCTCCCATCCCAAGGTCAAAGGTGATCGGTTTGGCGCAACAGGCTATTGCATGGGCGGCAACGTATCCCTGACCGCTGCTGGCGCATTTCCACATCGATTTGTAGCAGCCGCATCCTTTCATGGTGGCAATTTGGCAACTGACCAACCGGACAGTCCTCATCGCTTCCTCGCAAAAAATGCAGCAGGCGGCGTCTATGTCGCCGGTGCAGTCGAGGACATGCATTTCCCGGAAGAACAGAAATGTCGCCTGGAAAAGACGTTGACAGATGCGGGGATCGATCATCTGATCGAGACATATCCCGGCGCGCGTCATGGCTTTGCGGTTTCGGATTTACCTGTCTTCAACTCGGCTGCCGCCGAACGCCACTGGGACGCTCTGCTCAGCCTTTTCCGCTACGCCTTCGCTCGCGAGCACTGAGCATGCATTCTGTCCCAATCTTCGACGAAGACGCCGCGCCTCCGACCATGATCAAGGACGCCGGCGCTGCGCCATCGTGCGGCAACGAGGCTCAACCAACACAAAGCCAAGCGACGAGCAGTCTAACAGCTACGAGTGCCCCCAAAGCTCGCCGAAGATTCTTGATCCATATCGCCGGCCTTGCCGCTGCGCCCGTCTACGCAAGACTCACGACACCAGACTCTAGCCGGGAGTGCGGCTTGTTCGATGCGTTTGGACGACTCGCCTCCTTCCAATCCGCAGCGCAGTCAGTTGCTTTTCTTCATTCCGTCAGCTCATCCCAGGACGCCACTGGCCTGAGCCCTGCCGCGACCCATTCCCTCGCTGGAATTGGGTTTCGGCCTTTTTATTTACTTTTTATTTATTTGCCGTCGGCCTGAAGCACTAGGGCCGGCTTATCACCTTATGTACGCCATTCGTATGCACGGGTATGGAGGTCCGGAGGTGCTCCGGTACGAAGAGTGCGATCCTCCTCTTCCTGGCGCGGGCCAACTGGTGGTGTCAGTTGAGGCTATAGGCGTCAATTCAATTGATTGGCAGATTCGGTCCGGCCTGGATTCCGCACGAGCCTCAAGGCAGCTACCGGCCGTGCTTGGTATCGACTTCGCCGGTCGCGTGTTCAGCGTCGGGGCCGGTGTTATGACATTTCAAGTCGGGGATCGCGTGTTTGGACAGTGCGAGCCGGCTGAAGATGGCAGTTACGCCGAATTCGTCCGCGTTTGCTCCACCAGGGTCGCACGCTATCCAGCCAGCCTGGGGCCAGTTCAGGCTGCAAGCCTGCCCACGATGGCGCTAGCCGCGTGGCACGCCTTGTTCGAATTTGGGAAGCTGCAAGCCGGCAAGCGAATCCTGATCGCAGGCGTGGCCGGGAATGTCGGACGATTGGCTGCGCAATTCTGCAGACGCGTACCCAACGTAACAGTGGTCGGAGTGTGTCGGGCTTCGGCATGGACTGAGGAATTGCACCGCATCTGTCCGACGCTGATCGAGCCCGAAAATTACACCATCATCACGGGTTCTCGCGGCAGGTTTGATCTGGTGTTGAATCTGCTGGGGGCCGGCTTCGAACCGATAGCGATTGCAGCGACTCGCCGTGGCGGGCGCTTGGTCACGCCCGCCCCAATTGTTGATCCCGGACATTGCAGCGCGCGTGGTGTGTTGAGCGTTAGCTTGGAAAGGCGTTTCGCTCGGCAGCATCTTGAAACAATTGCACACTTAGCAGCCCGAGGCGCGATAAATCTTCCACCGCTGCATATCGAACACCTTTCCAATGCGGCGCGAGTTCACGCCATGGCTGAAGCCCGGCACCTGAATGGGAAAGCCGTGCTGGTAACGGGCGCTATACCGTGGTAGGCGAATCGGGCTCGGTGCGGACTGGGTTTATGCATGCGTATGGACGTCACTTACGCACGTCGCAGCAAGGAAGTCCATGGCCAGAACGGCAATGACCAGTTCGGCAGCGTGGACGTCTCGTTTCGCCTTTGGAAATCTCACGCACCCACCAGCTACGAATATTTAAGGGCCACTCCCAATGGATCGTCTACATGACTTCGGCTTTCTAATTAGAGACGTATCGCGCTTGTCCGCACTGAATTTCGAGCGCGAGGCGAAGAGCCTAAGGCTGACGCTGAGGCAATGTAACTTGCTGCTATCCCTGCAGCGCAACGGGGGAATCAGCCAGGCACGACTGGCCGAGCTCTCCGGGATCGACTCGATGACCCTGGTGCGCCTCCTTGGCTGGATGGAGCGCGACGGTTGGGTCGAGCGCCGGCAGGACCCAGCCGACCGCCGCGCGCGGCGGTTGTTCATGAGGCCGACGGCAAATCCGATCATCGACGAGATCTGGCACATC
>JAQGNS010000222.1 GCA_028291705.1 Nevskia sp. | reverse complement strand
GCCTCCAGACGCGCGGGCCTTTAGCTCAATTGGTTAGAGCAGGGGACTCATAATCCCTTGGTTGTCGGTTCAAGTCCGACAGGGCCCACCATTTCCGGAGATGACGCCGACGGACTGGAGGTGGCCTACCGCCGGTCATTCACGCGCATTCTCGCTGAAGAACCGTTTCGCGGTCCCGGCCGCCGAGGGGAAAACATGGCCTTGATTCGCCGGCTGCCTGAAGGGCCGCTGGACATCATCGGAGACGTGCACGGCGAGCTGGCGGCGCTGCATGAGCTGCTGGCCCGGCTGGGTTATGACGCCGAGGGCCGGCATGCCGAAGGCCGGCGCCTGGTGTTCCTGGGCGACCTCTGCGACCGCGGTCCCGACAGCCCCGGCGTGTTCGCCCTGGTGCGGCGCATCGTCGACAGCGGCCGTGGCGACTGCATCCTCGGCAACCATGAGCTGAACCTGCTGCGGCTGTCGCCGAAGCTGGGCAACGGCTGGTTCTTCCCCGAGGAAGATGACCACGACCTGAAGCTGGACCAGTTCACCGATTGCCGGCGGCTGCCGCAGGAAGAGCGCGCTGCGCTGCTGCAATTCATCGGCAGCCTGCCGCTGGCACTGGAGCGCGCGGACCTGCGCATCGTGCATGCCTGCTGGAACGCGGAGACCATCGCGGCCCTGCGCCAGGATGGCACGGATGACCTGCTGCGCATCTACCGTGACAACGAGCAGCACTACGCCGACCGCATGGCGGGCGCCGATTTCCTCGCGTTGGCGGAAGCGGAGGAGCAGGCTTTTTCCGCGGTGGCCACCGACCGCAGCCGCCAGCCGCCGCTCGCGCCGAACTATGCGCGCTGCGACGAGCTATACCAGAACGGTAATCCGGTGCGCGTGACCACCTCCGGCATGGAGCGCGTAGCCGCGCAGCCGTTTTTCTCTACCGGCAAATGGCGCCTGCTGGAGCGGGTGCGCTGGTGGGAGGAATACACGGATGCCGTGCCGGTGGTGTTCGGCCACTACTGGCGCACGCCGGACGGCATGGAGCGGCCGCGGCATAAGGACATCATGAATCCCTTCGAGAACTACGTCGAAGGCGACTGGTTCGGCCCGCGGGCGCGCGCCTTCTGCGTCGACTACTGCGTCGGCGCGCGTTTCCTGGAGCGGGAGCGCGGTGTCACCACCGGCTTCCTCACCCGGCTGGGCGCGCTGCGCTGGCCGGAAGCGGTGCTGCTGATGGACAACGGCCGTACGGTGCAGACCACGCCGGGATCGCGTGGGGCCGCCGCGCTTTAAGCGCCGCCACGCGCAAGCAAGGCGCTTATTCCGACGGCAGGTGGCCGAACAGCTGCCGGCGCTGTTCCGGCGTCAGCTCCCGCATCTTGCGGATGTTGGTCTCCGGGATGCCGTCGGGATCGGGGTGGCTGTCCAGCGCCGCTTCCACGCTGTCTTCACGCAGCAGATGCAGCAGCGGATACGGCGCGCGGTTGGTGAGGTTCTCGGCGTCCCCCGGCATGGTGCCGGCGAACTGGTACTGCGGGTGGAAGCTCGCCACCTGGTAGTCGCCGCTCCACTCGAACTCTTCCAGCAGCTGATCCACCTGGTCGAGGAAGTCGTTGTAGTCGGCGAAGTCCGCCAGCAGCTTGGGGATCGCGATCAGCGTGGTTTCCAGCTCGGCCGGCGGCGTCTCGTCCAGCTTGCGCAGCTCCATCTGCAACTCGGTCAGCAGTTCCAGTTCGTCGGCCGCCGTACTGACATGGACCCGCAGGCGCCCCTCGCGCACCGGCTTGCCGGCGAAGGGGCACAGGTTCAGGCCGATCACCACGCTGTCCAGCCATTGGCGTACCGCGCTTTCGATGGGGTCCATGGAGGGCTGCCTTCGGGTTGAGGCGGGCACTTTAAGGCTTAAGGGGCGGCAGCGAAAGCAGGGGGATTCAGCGATCCGAGAAAGCCTACACACACAGGGTTGGGCGGGCGACGGCGCAATGTGATTGCCGAGTCATGCCGGCTCATTCGCGGAACGCCCGCTCTTTCATGTTGCCCGGAATTGATCCGGCGTAGTATTGAGCCATTCAGCAAGCTCAGGTCGTTTCGACATGGCTTCGAATAATAATCAAGAACGGTCCCACTGCGATTTGACAGGTTCCAACGGGAAAATATGGACACTGAAGTTCTGCAGACGCTACAGGAAATTCGCGGTGGCGTTTATGTTCTTGACGTGATCGGTGTAGTTGCTCTCGCAGTATGGATAATACGCGCAGGTTCACAGATCGCTGCGCAGTTGCACAATGCGGTGACTGCTCAATGGCAGAGATCGGCGAATACCATGTTTGCAAAAAAGCAGTATGAGGCGCTGGTAAAGCATTGCATGGTGCGCCTCAAGGACTTGCCTGATGACGAATGGGCACTTTGGTGGTCAGGCCGTGCATATCGCGCTCTAGGTAACAGGGCTCTATCGCGGCAGCAGTTTCAGCGCATTTGGGAGATCACACCCACATGGAGAAAAAGTATCGAGCCGTATCTCGCCGATGAGGCTGTCAGTGATGCACTCCACTGACTATGGGTCCTTTCTACCCATCGGCCGCTTTGCCGCGATCCCTTTAACTGACCAGAAAGGTGTATGACGGCAGCAACAATCATCAGGCGAAGCGAATCACGAAGCTTCAGATTGGCCCGGTGGATCAGTGCTGCGGCTTTCGTGGCGTTCGTCGTTGCGATGATGTCGCAAAACGCCCCCTTGGAAATCGCGGCCGTTACCTCATGGGTGGGCAGTCTTATATTTGTCTATTCGTGGCCGTGCCCTCGCTGTCACAAGCGCTACGCAATAAAGTACGGCTGGATTGGCATGGCCTTCCCTTATTCTGGCAAGTGCCTGCATTGCGGCGCACGACTGGAGTAGATTCGTCGTCACGCCCTACTTGCGATGCTGCTTCGGCCATGTCGGGTCCGCTGCGCTTGACCCGACCTACCCGAACTTTGCTGCGATGAGTCGCAATACGGGCGCCCTCAACGCTCCGCCACACCCTCCACCCCTTCGTGGTACTTCTTCTCGCCCACCGGCAGCGCCACCTTGAGCCAGTTCTGCCGTGGCGGCAACGGGCAGGTGGCGTACGGGGTATAGGCGCAGGGCGGGTTCTGCAGGCGGTTGAAGTCCAGCCACACTTCGCCGGGCTGGTCGAGGCCGTGGTCGGGGAATTCGCTGTAGAGGAAGCGGCCGGCGCCGTAGCTGGTCTTGGGGCTGGTGCTGTCGCGCAGGATGTAGAACAGCACCGTGTCGCCCGGCTCCTCGATGATCGGCTCCAGCTTGTAGCTCTGGCCGCCGATGGTGAATTCAGCCACACCAGGCACCGGCGACTTGTCCTCGGTGCCGATGATGCTGGCGATGGAGAGGATCTTCTGCGGCACGTACGGGGTCCACTTGGCCTTGACGCGG
>JAQGNS010000196.1 GCA_028291705.1 Nevskia sp. | reverse complement strand
GGAGCCGCCGGTCACCGTCTGCCACTGCGGCTGGTCGGAAACGCTGAGCAGGCCGTGCGACTCGAAGAAGCGGGCGAAGGCGGGGAAGGGGAAGTCCATCACGCCGCGGGTGGAGGTGCTCCAGATCGGCCCGGCCATGGCGGCGACATAGCGCACGCGCAGGGCCATCGGGTAGCGATTGTTCTCCAGGAACTCGCCCAGCGTGATCTCCGGCAGGGCGTTTGCAGCCAGCAGCCGCTTGACCTGCTTGTTGAAGCGCAGCACTGCCAGCAGCATGCCGATATGGGTCGGTGAGAAGATCAGCGAGGGCTGCGAGAAAATCCTCGTCAGGTTCTCGTCACCGGCCCATTCCACCCGGCCGCCTGCCACCGAAACGCCGAGCGACATGTCGGTATTCTGCCGCTGTACGCCCAGCTCATCGAGGAAGGCGTAGAAATTCGGATAGTTGACCGGGTTGCAGACGATGAAGCCGGTATCGATCGCCAGCGGACCACGCGGCGTATCCACCGTCACGGTATTGGTATGGCCGCCGGCGCGCTGCGCCTGCTCGAACAGCACCACTTCGTGCCTGCGCGACAGGAAATGCGCGGCGCCGAGGCCGGAAATGCCGCTGCCGATGACCGCGATCTTCATGCTGCGTTCTGGTTGGCTGCCACGATGGGCTTGTAACGCATTACGGCGACGGCGGCGTTACGGATGCGCGGCATGCTGCAAGAGCGGGGCCAGGGTCGGCCACACCGCGTCCAGCAGCTGCGGCTGGGCCTGCGCGTTCGGGTGGATGCCGTCGTCCTGGAACCAGCGGTCGTGCTCCGCCACCAGCCCGGCCATCAGGAACGGCACCAGCGGCACCTTGCGCTGTTGCGCCACTTCGCCGAAGACCTTGGTGAAACGGTCGGCATAGACCGGCCCGTAATTGCGCGGGATGTACATCTCGAACAGCACCGGCCGCGCATGTGCCGCCAGGCTCAGGTCGATCATCTTGTCCAGGTTGGCGCGCATCGCGTCGAGCGGCTGGGCGCGCAAACCGTCGTTTCCGCCCAGTTCGAGCAGAACGATATCAGGATGCACCTTGTCCAAGGCGGCGGGCAGGCGCGACAGGCCGCCGGCGGTGGTCTCGCCGGAGACCGAGGCGTTGACCACGGCGTAGCCCTTGCCTTGAGTTTGCAGGCGCCGCTCCAATAGATGTACCCATCCGGTATCCGCGTCCAGGCCGTAGCCCGCGCTGATGCTGTCGCCCCATACCAGGATGGTCCTGTCCGCCGCGCCGGCGGCGGCGCTGAACAGCAGGCTGCACCACAACAGCAACATACGCACGGGAAAATTCGCTTTCATGAATGCACAGGCTGGCAGGGACAGGACTATGGACGGAGCAGTGACGGACCAGGCGGCCGCGGAAGTGATCTTCGCCGATGGACTGGTCAAGCAGATTAACACCAGCGGTCCGGCCGATTCCGCCAACGGCAGCACAGTACTGGCGATCCTCGATGGTCTGTCCCTGCGCGTCACCGCGGGCGAGTCGGTGGCCATCGTCGGCGCCTCCGGCTCCGGCAAGACCACCCTGCTGTCCCTCCTCGCCGGGCTGGACCTGCCCAGTTCCGGTGAAATCCGCCTGGCCGGTGCATCCCTCACCGCCCTGGACGAGGACGGCCGCGCCCGCCTGCGCGCCGGCCGGGTCGGTTTCGTGTTCCAGTCGTTCCAGCTCCTCGCCGGACTCACCGCCCTGGAAAACGTCATGCTCCCGGCCGAACTGGCCGGCCATGCCGACGCCGAAGCACGGGCCCGTACTACCCTCGACCTGGTCGGCCTCGGCCAGCGGCTCGGGCACTACCCGCACCAGCTCTCCGGCGGCGAGCAGCAGCGCGTCGCCATCGCCCGCGCCTTCGCCGGTGAGCCGCGCATCCTGTTCGCCGACGAACCCACCGGCAATCTCGACCTCGCCACCGGCAATCGCATTGTCGAGTTGCTGTTCGAACTGAACCGTTCGCGCGGCACCACCCTGATCCTGGTCACCCACGACACCGCCCTGGCGCAGCGCTGCCAGCGCGTGCTGACCCTCAAGGGCGGCCGTCTACATGAATAGCTGGGGCGCCGCACTGCGCCACGCCTTCCGCCGCCTGCGCCGCGGCTGGCGTAGCGGCGAGCTGCTGGTACTGGCCCTGGCCCTGGCCGTGGCCAGCGCCGCCATGGTTTCGGTCGGCATGTTCAGCGGCCGCGTGCAGCAGGCCATCGAGCGCGGCAGCGGCGAGGCCCTGGGTGCCGATGCCATCATCAAGGGCCGCGATCCGTACCCGGCCGATTTCGCCGACGGCCTGCGCAAGCTGGGCTTGAAGACTGTTGCCCTGACGGAATTCGCCAGCGTGGTGGCGCCGGCCGACGGCGACCAGACCCAACTGGCCACGGTCAAGGCGGTGGAAGCCGGCTACCCGGTGCGCGGCGAACTGAGCCTGAGCCGCGAGCCTTACGCTCCGGCTGCGGCCGCCACCGGCATCCCGGCCCCTGGCGAGGTCTGGGTCGACGGCCGCCTGTGGAGCGCGCTCAACCTGCACGCCGACGCGCGCCTCCAGGTGGGCAGCACCACCCTGCGCGTCGCCGCCGTCATCGCCAACGAGCCCGGCCGCGGCGGCGCCTTCGCCGAGTTCGCGCCGGAACTGCTGATGAACGCGCAGGACCTGGCGGCCACCCAGTTGCTCGGCCCCGGCAGCCGCATCGAATACACCCTCCAGCTCGGCGGCGAGCCCGCCGCGTTGGCCGCCGCGCGCCAGCTCAAGCTGCCGCCGGGCGCACGCTTCCGCGGCATCGAGGACTCGCGCCCGGAGATCAAGAACTCCCTGCAGCGTGCCGGCCGCTTCCTCGGCATCACCGTGCTCGCCACCATCCTGCTCTCCGCCGCCGCCGTGGCGCTGACCGCGCGCCTCTACAGCGAGCGCCTGCGCGACGAAGTGGCCTTGCTCAAGTGTCTCGGTGCGCAACGTGACTTCGTGATCCGCGCGCTGGCCCTGCAACTGGTACTGCTGGGCCTGTTCGCCGGCGGCGCCGGCGCCCTCGTCGGCGCACTGGGCCAGGAAGTGCTGGGCCTGTTCGCCGCGCCCCTGCTCAATACCTCGTTGCCCGCGCCCGGCTGGCTGCCGCTGCCGGAAGCGCTGGGCTTGTGCCTGCTGCTGCTCGCCGGCTTCGCCCTGCCGCCGGTGCTCGAAGCCGTAGCCGTGCCGCCGGTGCGCGTATTCCAGCGCGCCGCCGGCAACGAGACACGCAGCCGTCTCGGCCTCGTGGCCGCACTGCTGGCCGTCGGTGCCCTGGTCGGCTTCCAGTCCGGCGAGCCGAAACTGGCAGCCTACGTCATCCTCGGCGCCGGCAGCACCGCCGCTGTACTGGCCCTGCTGGCCTGGGGCCTGGTCCACCTGCTCACGCCGTTGCGCCGCCGCAGCGGCGTGGCCTGGCGCTTCGGCCTCGGCAATATCGCGCGCCGGCGCGGCACCGCCGTGGCCCAGGCGGTGGCGCTGGGCGTGGCCCTGCTGGCCCTGCTGTTGCTCACCGTGGTCCGCGCCGACCTGCTGTCGAGCTGGCGCAACCGCCTGCCGCCGGATGCGCCCAATCAATTCCTGGTCAACATCCAGCCGGAACAGGTCAAACCCCTGCAGGCCTTCTTCGTCGCGCACGGCTACACCAGGCTCGATCTGTGGCCGATGGTGCGCGCGCGCCTGGTCGAACTGAACGGCAAGCCCGTCACCGCCGAAAGCTTCGAAGACCCGGAGACGCGACGCTGGATCAACCGCGAATTCAACCTGTCGTGGACCGATCATTTCGGCGACGACAACCAGTTGCTCAGCGGCCAGTGGTGGACCGCCGCCGACGCCGGCAAGCCCTGGTTGTCGATGGAGGAATACGGCGTCGAAAAGCTCAAGCTCAAGCCCGGCGACAGCATGACCCTGGACATCGCCGGCACCCGCACCACCTTCACCATCCACAACACGCGCAAGGTGCGCTGGGACAGCTTCCGCCCCAACTTCTTCCTGGCCACGCCCCCGGGCGTGCTGGAAAACTCCGGCGCGGTGCAGTGGATCACCAGCTTCTACCTGCCGGCCGATCAACGCGGCCTGCTGCGCGAACTGGTGCGCCAGTTCCCCAATGTCACCGCGCTGGACCTCGATGCCGCGCTGGCGCAGGTGCGCGGCATCGTCGACCGCATGGTCGGGGCGCTGGAGTTCATCTTCGCCTTCACCCTGGGTGCGGGCCTGGTGGTGATGCTCGCCGTGATCGAAGCCTCGCGCGCGCAGCGCGCAAGGGAGACCGCGCTGCTGCGCACGCTCGGCGCTTCTTCGAAGGTAATCCTGCAAGGCCTGCTGGCAGAGTACGCGGTGCTCGGCCTGCTCGCCGGCAGCGTTGCCGCCATCGCGGCGCAGATCATGGCGTGGGTGCTGGCGGTGGAGGTGTTCGATATCCCATACGGGCCGCGGCCCTTGCTGTGGGTGGCGGGTGCGGTGGCCGGATGCGCTATCGTCACCCTGGTCGGCTGGCTCTCATTGCGCGGCGTGCTGAAGACGCCACCGCGGCAGGTACTGGTCGGCTGAGACTTTCCCTCGCATGCTGTTCCCCCTCTCCCCATGAATATGGGGAGAGGGTAGGGGTGAGGGGCGTTTTTCACCCGGCCATGCACCAATCTCCGTTCGCCCCGAGTGAATCGCGCAGCGATTTGTATCGAGGGGCCAAGCACGGAACTATCCTCCTTCGTCATTCCCGCGCAGGCGAATCCAGTTTTGTTTTTCGTTGTCATCCTGAGCGTAGCGAAGGATCTGGCCTAGCAGCTCTGAAATCTCGGCATACGCGCTTGCGCGCGGCTCCTTGCCTGCGCTGCCTGAAACCCTGGTTCCGCCTTGAAGGCGGGTTACTTTTCTTTGGGTTTCGCCCAAAGAAAAGTAACCAAAAGAAATGCGACCCGATGTCTGCGCCGAGCAAACACCTGTCGGTGTTTACT
>JAQGNS010000176.1 GCA_028291705.1 Nevskia sp. | reverse complement strand
GGCGACGAGGGCGAGGCGTTTCTTCAAGGGCTTACGGCAGACCGATCGGGAACGCCGAGGCGCCCGGGTAGCGCGCGCGCTTGCCGAGCATGTGCTCGATGCGCAGGAGCTGGTTGTACTTGGCCATGCGGTCGGAACGGCACAGCGAGCCGGTCTTGATCTGGGTGGCGCTGGTGCCCACCGCGATGTCGGCGATGGTGGCGTCCTCGGTTTCGCCGGAGCGGTGCGAGACCACGGCCGAGTAGCCGGCGTCGGTGGCCATGCGGATCGCTTCCAGGGTTTCGCTGAGGGTGCCGATCTGGTTGGGCTTGATCAGGATCGAGTTGCCGATGCCCTTGATGATGCCTTCCGCCAGGATCTTGGTGTTAGTGACGAACAGGTCGTCGCCGACCAGCTGCACCTTGCCGCCGAGCTTCTGCGTCAGGATGGCCCAGCCGGCCCAGTCGTCCTCGGCGCAGCCGTCCTCGATCGAGATGATCGGGTAGCGCGCAGCCAGATCGGCCAGGTAGTCGGCGAATTCGGCGGCGGTGTACTGCTTGCCCTCGCCTTCCAGGTGGTACTTGCCCTTCTTGAACAGCTCGCTGGACGCGACGTCCAGGCCCAGGTAGATGTCCTTGCCGGCCTTGTAGCCGGCGGCGCCGATGGCCTCCAGCAGACATTCCAGCGCGGCCTCGTTGGACGGCAGGTTCGGGGCGAAGCCGCCCTCGTCGCCGACCGCGGTGCTGAGCTTGCGCGCGTGCAGCACTTTCTTCAGGGAGTGGAAGATTTCCGCACCCCAGCGCAGCGCCTCGCTGAAGCTGGGCGCACCCACCGGCAGGATCATGAACTCCTGCACATCGACATTATTGTCGGCATGGGCGCCGCCGTTGATGACGTTCATCATCGGCACCGGCAGGGTATCGGCCTGAATCCCGCCCAGGTGGCGGAACAGCGGCTGGCCGTTCTCGGCGGCGGCGGCCTTGGCGCTGGCCAGGGACACGGCGAGGATGGCGTTGGCGCCGAGACGCGACTTGTTCTCGGTGCCGTCCAGCTCGATCATCGCCTGGTCCAGCTCGCTCTGGTCCTGCGCATCGAAGCCGTTCGCCAGCTTGGCTAGCTCGGTCTCGACGTTCTTCACCGCCTGCAGCACGCCCTTGCCGAGATAGCGGGCCTTGCCCTTCTTCGGCAGGCCGTCGCGCAACTCGGCAGCTTCACGCTTGCCGGTGGAGGCGCCGGAGGGCACGGCGGCGAGGCCGCGCGCGCCGGAGGCCAGCACCACTTCGGCCTCAACCGTCGGGTTGCCGCGGGAATCGATGATTTCGAGTGCGCTGACTTGAACGATTTTCGACATGCTTTGTGTTCTATTGAATGAGGTTGATTGAAGCCGGGATCAGGAAGAGGTCAACTGGCGTTCCAGCAGGCCGCTGCGCTTGGTCAGGCGATCCAGCTCGACCAGCGTTTCCAGCAGGCCGCCGATGTGCTTCAACGGCAGGGAGTTGGGGCCATCGCACAGCGCCTCGTCCGGGCGCGGGTGCGTTTCCATGAACAGGCCGGAGACACCGGCGCCGACCGCGGCGCGCGCCAGCACCGGGATGAACTCGCGCTGGCCGCCGGAGGCGTTGCCCATGCCGCCGGGGAGCTGCACTGTGTGGGTGCAGTCGAACACCACCGGAGCGAAGTCGCGCATCACCGCGAGGCCGCGCATGTCGGCGATTAGGTTGTTGTAGCCGAAGGAGAAGCCACGCTCGCACAGGAAGAACTGCGGTGCGGCGACGGCCTTCATCTTCTCGATCACGTTGCCCATTTCCCAGGGCGACATGAACTGGCCTTTCTTGACATTGACCGGCTTGCCCAGCTTCGCCACGCTCTGCATGAAGTTGGTCTGGCGGCAGAGGAAGGCCGGGGTCTGGATCACGTCCACCACCGAGGCCACTTCCTTGAGCGGCGTGTCTTCGTGCACATCGGTCAGCACCGGCACGCCGATCTGCTTCTGCACCGCCTGCATGATCTTCATCCCGCCTTCCAGGCCCGGACCGCGGTAGGACGTGTGCGAGGAACGGTTCGCCTTGTCGTAACTGCCCTTGAAGATGTAGAGGATGCCGAGCTTGTCGGCGATCGCTTTGATGTGTCCGGCGACCTCGATCGCCAGGCCCTCGGACTCCAGCGTGTCCGGGCCGGCGATGACGAAGATCGGATGGTCGATGCCTACATCACGTCCGCAGAGTTTCATGCTGCCTTCGCCTGGTGGGCCAGATGCTGCTCACGCGCAGCGCGGATGAAACCCTCGAACAACGGATGGCCGTCGCGCGGGGTGGAGGTGAATTCCGGATGGAACTGGCAACCGACGAACCAGGGATGCTCCGGCAGCTCGACCATCTCGACCAGCTCGCCGTCCTCGGACATGCCGGCAATGGCCATGCCCTTGGAGGTCAGCGGTTCGCGGTAGTTGTTGTTGAACTCGTAGCGATGGCGGTGGCGCTCGCTGATCAGCTCGGCGTTGTACAACGCGCGCGACTTGGAGCCCGCCACCAGGCGGCATTTCTGCACGCCCAGGCGCATGGTGCCGCCCAGGTTGGAGTTCTGGTTGCGGCGCTCGATACGGCCGCTGGCGTCCTGCCACTCGGTCACCAGCGCGATCACCGGGTGCGGCGAGTTGGGCGCGAACTCGGTGCTGTGCGCATCGGCCAGGCCGACCACGTTGCGGGCGAATTCGATCGCCGCCACCTGCATGCCCAGGCAGATGCCCAGATACGGGATCTTGTTTTCGCGCGCATAGCGCGCCGCGGCAATCTTGCCTTCGATGCCGCGCTCGCCGAAGCCGCCCGGCACCAGGATGGCGTCGGCGCCTTGCAGCACGCGCGCGCCCTGGCTTTCCACCGCCTCGGACTCGATATAGCGGATCTTGACCCGGGTCGCGGTATGCAGACCGGCGTGGTACAGCGCCTCGTTGAGCGACTTGTAGGCATCGGCCAGGTCGACGTACTTGCCGACCATCGCCACCTGCACTTCCACGTCCTGACGATCGCGGGCGCTGACCACGTTTTCCCAGGCCGACAGGTCGGACTGGCGCGCGTCGATGCCGAAATGCTCGACCACCAGCTCGTCCAGGCCCTGCTGCTGCAGCCAGCCAGGGATCTTGTAGATGTCGTCCAGGTCGATGGCCGAGATCACCGCGCGATACGGCACGTTGGTGAACAGCGCGATCTTGCGCTTCTCGGCATCGGGAATCGGGCGCTCGGAGCGGCACAGCAGCACGTCCGGCTGGATGCCGATGGAGCGCAGTTCCTTCACCGAGTGCTGCGTCGGCTTGGTCTTGAGCTCGCCGGAGGAGCGCACGAACGGCAGCAGGGTCAGATGCATGTACATCGACTGCTTGCGCCCCAGCTCGGCGCCCATCTGGCGGATCGCCTCGAGAAACGGCAGCGACTCGATGTCGCCCACCGTTCCGCCGATCTCGACCAGGCAGATGTCGGCGCCGCGGGCACCCTCGCGGATGCGCTGCTGGATTTCATCGGTGATGTGCGGGATCACCTGCACGGTGCGGCCAAGGTAGTCGCCGCGGCGCTCCTTCTCCAGCACATTGCGGTAGATCTGGCCGGTGGTGACATTGCTGTGGCGGCTGGTCTTGCCGCGGAGGAAGCGCTCGTAATGGCCAAGATCCAGATCCGTCTCGGCGCCGTCTTCGGTGACGAAGACCTCGCCGTGCTGGAACGGACTCATGGTCCCCGCATCGACATTGATGTAGGGATCCAGCTTGATCATGTGGACGGTCAGTCCGCGCGATTCGAGAATCGCGCCGAGGCTCGCCGCGGCGATGCCTTTACCCAGCGAGGACACCACGCCGCCGGTAACGAAAATAAAACGGGTCTGCGCGACGTCGGGCATTTGGTTTTCATGCTGCAGGTTTCAGCAATTTTACGGGAATACGCGCAGCCGCGCATCCGTGCTAGGCGCTTCTTGTGTGAATTCGAGTCATGCCGCAATGCGGCATGCCGCAGGGTTCAGGGGGCGGGAGCGCCCGCCGGCCCGGTTTTGTTGACCCACAGCCCCTGGTAGGCGAAACGGGCCTGCAGCTCGCCGGCCACGGCGCGCGCGGCGTCCGCGGACGGATAGCCCTTGAGCTGGACCCGGAACCAGGTGTGGTCATTCACCAGCGCCTGCTGCACCGTGGCGGCGTAGCCGGCGGCGCGCAGCTGCTGCATGTGCTTGTTCGCATCCTCCTGTGTGGGATAGGAGGCGACATTGACACCCCACTCGCCGGAACCGCCGGGGGGCAGGCTGGGCGCGGCCGCGGCTGCGGCGGCTGGGGGGCTGGACGCGGCAACGTCCGCTTTCGGGGCCGCGAGCACCGACACGGCGGGTTTGGCCAGGGCCGGGGCAACCGGCGGCTTCGGTAGCGCGACGGTCGGCCGCGGAACGGGGGCCGGCACGGGATCGGCTGCCAGATCGCCGCTGCCGGCGTCGCTCGCCGCCAGCATCGCCTCCGGGGAAGTCGGCGCATCGATATCGAAGCTGCGCCGCACCGCGATCCAGGCGCTGGCGTCGTGCGCCACCCGCTCCGGCGGCAGGCCAGCCACGAAGCGGTAGCAGGCCGAGGGGCGCAGCTTCTGCAGCTCGGTACCGGCGTTGGGCAGCACCGACAGGTGCCCCGCCGCGACGCAGGCGCGCGCCACCCCGGACTGGTTGTCGAAGAAATACTCGCCCGGAATCAAGGCCGCGTGCTGGCTGCCGAAATACACGTATAGCGGCCAGCGGCCGGCCAGCGGCGACAGCTTCCACACCACCCGCAGGTAGCCGTGGGTCAGGCTGAAAATGGTCTTGAGGTCATCGGCGTAGCTGGCGAAAGGCATCTTTTCGATGCCGAATTCAGCCCCCGGCCCCACCTCGACAAAGCCGTGGCCGGAAAAATCCAAGGTCAGGCTGCCGCCGGCGCTGACGCGTACCACGTCGCGCTCACTCAGCTGGTCGCCGGCCTTCAGGCTGGTATGGGTGCCCAGCCGGTCCAAGCTGGCTTCACCAGCCACGCTGTCGACCGTCAGCACATCCCCGGCCCGCGCGGCGGACACGGCGGCACCGAGCAGCAGCGCCGCGACTTGCAAAGAAAACCGCATCATCAAATCCGCTATGCCCCGTAGCCCAAAAACCCGGGCTGTCCCGCCCAGTGTGTGAACAGTCTACGCCTCCGGGCGCACGCCCGGAGAGCGCTCAACTGTCCATCACCTCGTCGCGCGCGCGCAGGGCCGGCAGCGCCCGCTCCAGAATCGCCCGCACCTTGGCCATGCCGGCCTCGATCGACTGGTGAATTTCGCCGTGGATGTCGCCCGAACCCAGGCCGGCAGCCCAGTTCACGCTGACCGCGAGGCCGGCGTAGTCCAGGCCCAGCTCGCGCGCCAGGCTGGCTTCCGGCATGCCGGTCATGCCGACCATGTCGCAGCCATCCCGCTTGAGCCGCTTGATCTCGGCGGTGGACTCCAGCCGGGGGCCCTGCGTCACGCCCATGACGCCGCTTTCGGCGATATCGACGCGCGCTTCGAGGGCGCCGTGCAACAGCTCGCGCCGCACCCGCTCGCTGTAAGGCTCGGTAAATTCGACGTGCTTCAGCTCGGCATGCTCGCCATCGGAATAAGTGTGCTCACGGCCGTAGGTGTAGTCGATCAGGTCGGCCGGCACCGCCACGGCGCCAGGCGGCAGCCACGGCGCAATAGCCCCGACCGCGGCGATGGCGACGACGGCATTGACCCCGGCCTGCTTCAGGGCCCACATATTGGCGCGGTAGTTGATGCCGTGCGGCGGGATGCGATGCCCCTCGCCGTGGCGGGCCAGGAAGATGGCCTGGATGCCGTAGACCTTGCCCAGCAGCAGCGGCGCCGACGGCGCGCCGTAAGGTGTCTCGACCAGCAACTGCTTCTGTACCACCAGTCCCGGCCACTGGTTCATGCCGGTGCCGCCAATCACTGCTACCGAAGCCATGCAAACTCCATCTGTTGAAGGTCGAATCCCAGGGGCTGCGCCGTGGGCCAGCCCTTATTCCTTGACCGCGTAAATCGCCGGCAACTGGCGCCAGTACTCCTTGTAGTCCATGCCGCAACCGAAAACATACCGGTCCGGCAGTGTCAGGCCGATGAACTCGGCATGCGCCTCCGGGGCGCGGCGATGATGCTGCTTGTCGGCCAGCACGGCCACCTTGAGGCTGGCGGGCGAGAATTCCAGCAGGGCCTTGCGCACCGCGACCAGGGTGTGCCCCTCGTCGAGGATATCGTCGATCACCAGGACGTGGCGCCCTTCCAGGCTGGTGTCCGGCTGGCGCTTCCACCGCAGGCCGCCGCCGGTGGTGGCGCCGCGGTAGCGGGTGGCGTGCAGATAATCCAGCTCGAAAGCGAAATCGACGCGCTTGAGGATTTCCGCCGCCGGCACCAGGCCGCCGATCATCACCGCCAGCACCAGCGGGTTCTTGCCGGCGTACTCCGTGCGCAGCGCAGCGGCGATACGATCGTAGGCGGCATTGACCGCCGCCGCGTCGCTGACGCAGTCCGCTTCGCGCAATACCGCCTGTGCTTCTTCCAGACGGCTCACGCCGGGATGTCCCGGCGGTACAGCTTCTGCAGGCGGGCGCTGGCCAGCTTGCGCGGCTTCACCGGCAGCCCGGCGATCAGCTTGAGCACCGACTCGCGGTCATTGCAGATCGGCAGCATGTCGCAGCCGGCATCCAGCGCCATCAGGGCGCGTTCGACGATTTCGCCGGCAACCTTGGCGCCGGCCATGTTGAGGTCATCGCAGATCACCGCGCCGTTGTAGCCGAACTCGGTGCGCAGCAGTCCGCGGATCCAGCGGCGCGACAGCGAAGCCGGCTTTTCGTCGACCGAGGGATAGCGGATGTGGGCCATCATCAGCGACTCGATGCCGTCGTCGATCAGCGCACGGAACGCCGCCAGGTCCTTGGCTTCGATATCGGCATAGCTGCGCCGGTCCACCGGCAGCTCGGTATGGGAATCGGCGGCGACGGCGCCATGCCCCGGGAAATGCTTGCCGGTGGCAGCGAGGCCGGCCGCGTTGAGGCCGGCACGGAAGGCACGGGCCAGCTTGATGATGATTTCCGGGTTATCCGAGAAGGCGCGGTCGCCGATGATCTGGCTGATGCCGGTGTCGCGGTCCAGCACCGGGGCAAAACACAGGTCAATGCCGTACCCCGCCAGTTCGCGCCCCACGATCAGGCCCTGGGCCTGCGCCTCTTCCACCGCCTTGGATGGCGATTCATCGTGCAGCTTGCCCAGGGTACCCATGGCGGGAATGCGGGTGAAGCCGACACGGAAGCGCTGCACGCGGCCGCCTTCGTGGTCCACCGCCAGCAGCAGCCGCGGACGCTTCAGCGCCAGCAGCTCGGCGCAAAGCGCGCGCAGCTGCTCCGGATCGCTGTAATTACGTGCGAACAGGATCACCCCGCCGATCAGGGGGTGCGCCAGGACTTCGCGGTCTTCGGCGGTCAGGGCCAGCCC
>JAQGNS010000116.1 GCA_028291705.1 Nevskia sp. | reverse complement strand
CCAGGAAGGCCTTGGCGACGGAGGACTGGTTGGGGATGGTGAGCATGCGCATCCAGCGGCCCAGGATCCGCAGCTGGTTGACGGCATTGAAGGACTGCGAGCCGCCGCTGACTTCCATTACCGCCAGCGTCTTGCCCTGGGTGGGACGGACCGCGCCGAGCGACAGCGGAATCCAGTCGATCTGCGTCTTGATGATGCCGGTCATGGCGCCGTGGCGTTCCGGCGAGCACCACACCATGCCTTCGGACCACTGCGCCAGCGTGCGCAGTTCCACCACCTTTGGGTGGGTCTCCGGGGCGCTGTCGGCCAGGGGCAGGCCCTGCGGGTTGAAGATGCGCACTTCTCCGCCCATGGCCTGCAGCAGACGGGCGGCTTCTTCGACCAGCAGGCGGCTGTAGGAGCGTTCGCGCAGGGAGCCGTAGAGCAGGAGAAAGCGCGGTGGGTGCGTCGATGGTGGTGTTGACGTCAGCCGGGCAATATCCGGAACGGCAAAAAGCGCCGGGTCGACATTCGGCAGGGTGTCCAGGGATTCAGACACGCTTGCCCTCGGCGTTCACCACGGCTTCGCCGTCTTCCTTGGAAAAGGCGCCGCGCTGCGGCTGCGGCAGGATCTCCAGCACCGCCTCCGAGGGGCGGCACAGCCGTGTGCCCAGCGGCGTCACCACGATGGGGCGGTTGATCAGGATCGGGTGCGCCAGCATGAAATCGAGCAGTTGCTCGTCGGTCCATTTCGGGTCGTCCAGGCCCAGGTCCTCGTAGGGTGTGCCTTTCTTGCGCAGCACCTCGCGTACCGGGACCTTCATGGCCGCGATGAGTCCACGCAGGGTCTCACGGCTGGGTGGCGTGACCAGGTATTCGACGATTTCCGGCTCCACGCCGGCGTTGCGGATCAGGCCCAGCACATTGCGGGAGGTGCCGCATTTGGGGTTGTGATAGATGGTGATGTCGCTCATGGGGCGCCGGGTCCGGTGTGGATGGATGGGGGAGGATGGTTGACATGATCCTATATTTCGAGAAATATGGAAATATGAAAACGCAATCCGCTCTTGCCGCGCTGGCCGCCCTGGCGCAGGAAACCCGGCTGGCGGTGTTCCGTTACCTGGTCGAGGCTGGCCCCGAGGGGGTTACCGTGGGGCGGATCGGCGAGACGCTCGAGGTGGCGCCGGCGACGCTGTCGTTTCATCTCAAGGAGTTGAGCCGCGCGGGGCTGGTAGCGAGCCGGCAGGAGAGCCGCTTCATCTGGTACTCGGCGAACTACACTGCGATGAACGGGCTGGTCGCCTATCTGACCGAGAATTGCTGCCGGGGTCAGCCCGCGGCCTGCGGTGTTGCCTGCACGCCGAAGGCGAAGCCGGTTGCGGGAGGTCGTGCCTCCAAATTGGTGAAAGCGTCCGGCGTCGGCGGCAAATGAATTTGGTGCGCCGCGCAGCGGCGGAGTGGATCGGCACGGCCTTGCTGCTGGCTGCCGTGGTGGGCTCCGGCATCATGGGCGAGCGGCTGGCGGGTGGGAACGTTGGCATTGCGCTGCTGGCGAACTCGATCGCCACCGGCGGCGGCCTGGTGGCGCTGATCCTGGTGTTCGGTCCGGTATCGGGCGCGCATTTCAATCCGGTTGTCACGCTGGCGTTGGCCTGCCGCGGACGGCATGCCTGGTCCGATGTGCCGCTTTACCTGGCGGCACAGATCGCCGGTGGAATTGCGGGTGTGTGGATGGCGCATGCGATGTTCGGCCAGCCCTTGTTGCAGGTTTCGGAAAAGCTGCGGCCGGGTGGGGCGCTGATGTTCAGTGAGGTGGTCGCCAGTTTCGGGCTGGTGATGACGGTACTGGCTTGTGTGCGGCACCGGCCGGGCGCGGTGCCGTATGCGGTGGCCGCGTATATCGTCGCGGCCTACTGGTTCACCGCTTCCACTTCGTTCGCCAATCCCGCGGTGACCATTGCGCGTTCGCTGAGCAACACCTTTTCCGGCATCCGGCCGCAGGATGTGCCGGGGTTCATCGTCGCCCAGTTGTTCGGCGCCGCGCTCGCTGTGGTGCTGGATCGCTGGTTTTACAGGCAGCCTCGCATGGACGCTAATTCGGGAACATTGCGGCGCCAATCTTTTGTCGATTGAGCGCTGATCCGCATCGACAGGAATTCGTAAGCTTTCCGCCCGGCCAGCTGCCTTGCTGAACTTTCAAGCTGCTGCCCTGACTAATGGGACGAAGGCCGATTGAGGACAAGGAGAGCGCGATTTTATCCGCTCATGTCCGACAGCAATAAAAGCAAAGGAGATGCGCATATGCGTCAATTCATCCGGATTGCACTCGTCAGTTCCTGCCTGCTGGCCACGACGCTCATGTCGGGCTGCATCGTGGTTCCCGCCGGCGGTCATCGCTGCGGTCATTACCACTGCTGGTGAACCGGTTCTCTTGAACGACACGCCGGCTTTTTGATCAATGCGCCGTGGCCGGCCGGCTTCCATTCATGAGCCGGCGGCGCAGCGGTGCCAACGGGAAGGAGAACAAAGTGGAACAATCAACTCGTAGAAGGTGTGTGCGCGGATTCGCAGCTGTGGTGGTGACCGCCGCGGCGCTGGGCGTCACCGGTTGTGCGCACTGGGGTGCGCAGGAAGACTTGCCAGTGACGGAGATCAGCCGGTTGCAGGCCTCTGGTTCGGTGATGCCGTTCAACCGGCTCAATGCCGCGGTGATCGCCCGGCATCCGGGCAGCACGGTGGAGCACGCGGCGCTGGACAAGATGGGTGAGCGTTACCTGTATCAGGCCTCACTGAGCGATGCCAACAAGATGCAGTGGTTCGTCGAGCTCGATGCGAAGACTGGTGAGACGGTGACTGATCAGCAGGATGCTCACTAGAGCACTTTAGGTTCGGCTGTAGCGTAGGGAAAAGCGCCCTCTCCCCCAGCCCCTCTCCCGCGAGCGGGAGAGGGGAGTGGCGCATGGCTACAGCTTCTTGCCTTTGCGAGGGGAAGGATCCGCCGTAGTTATCCCAGCAGGATCTTCGGTTTTTCCGATAGACCTTCCAGCATCAGCTTGTTGATCTGCCGGACGAAGGCGGCGGGGTCTTCCAGTTGGCCGCCTTCTGCCAGCACGGCCTGGCCGTGCAGCAGTTGGGCCAGATCGGTGAAGGCGGTTTCGTCCTGGGCGTCCTTGAGGCGCTGCACCAGCGGGTGCTGCGTGTTCAGTTCCAGGATGGGCAGGCTGCCGAAGGGGTTGGCCTGGCCGGCCTGCTTGAGCATGCGGGCCATGCGCAGGGAGATGTCGTTCTCGCCGGCGACGAGGCAGGCGGGGGATTCGGTGAGGCGGCCGGAGACCTTGGCGGCGCTGATCTTGCCGGTGAGGGCTTTCTGCAGGCGCTCCAGGGTGTCCTTGTAGGCGGACTCGGCGGCGGCTTTCTCCGGGGTGTCGATCACTGATTCGACGTCGGCGGCGGCGCTGGCCACGCTGTCCAGCTTCTTGCCTTCGAACTCGCGCAGGTGGGTGGTGACCCATTCGTCGACGCGGTCGGTCAGCAGCAGGACCTCGTAACCCTTGCCGCGGAAGCCTTCCAGGTGCGGGCTATTGCGCGCGGCGGAGAGGCTGTCGGCGGTGAGGAAGTAGATGGACTTCTGCTCCGGCTTCATGCGGGCGACGTAGTCGGCCAGCGAGGTGGCGGTATCGGCGTCGGTGGTGGTCGAGTTGAAGCGCAGCAGCTTGGCAATGCGCTCTTTCTGGCCCTCGTCCTCGATGATGCCTTCCTTCAGCACGGTGCCGAAGGTCTTCCAGAATTCGGCGTATTCCTCGGGCTTGTTGGCGGCGAGGTCTTCCAGCAGGTCGAGCGAACGCTTGACCAGGGCGGCGCGGATCTTTTCGACGGTGCGGTTGTTCTGCAGCAGTTCGCGCGAGACGTTGAGCGGCAGATCGGCGCTGTCCACCAGGCCGCGCATGAAGCGCAGCCAGGGCGGCAGCAGCTCGGCGGCCTTGTCCATGATGAAGACGCGCTTCACGTAGAGCTGCACGCCGTGCGCGGGATCGCGCTCGTACAGGTCCATCGGCGCGCGCTTGGGCAGGTACAGCAGGGAGGTGTATTCGAGGTTGCCTTCGACCTTGTGGTGGGCCCAGGCGCGGGCGTCTTCCCAGTCGTGACTGAGGTGCTTGTAGAAGGCCTGGTAGTCCTCGTCCTTGAGTTCGGACTTGGGGCGGGTCCAGAAGGCGCGGGCCTGGTTGAGGGTTTCTTCCTTGCCGTCGTGGTTGAGCACGATGGGCAGGCCGAGGTGGTCGGAGTACTTCTGCACCAGGTGGCGCAGGCGCTCGGGCTGGAGGAATTCCTTGTCTTCCTGGCGCAGGTGCAGGATCACCTCGGTGCCGCGGTCGGCCTTGTGGTGCGGCTGGATGTCGTAGGCGCCTTCGCCGTCCGAATCCCAGCGCACGCCTTCGCTGTCGCTGCGCTTGGTCAGCACGCTGACGCGCTCGGCGACGATGAAAGCGGAGTAGAAGCCGACGCCGAACTGGCCGATCAGCTGGGTGTCCTTGGCCTCGTTGCCGCTGAGGGCTTCGAGGAATTTCTTGGTGCCGGAGCGGGCGATGGTGCCGAGGTTTTCGATCACCTCGTCGCGGCTCATGCCGATGCCGTTGTCCTTGATGGTCAGGGTGCCGCCGGCGGCGTCCGGGATCAGCTCGATGCGCAGGGTGTCGCCGCCCAGCAGGTCGGGCTTGGCCAGGGCTTCGAAGCGCAGCTTTTCGCAGGCGTCGGAGGCGTTGGAAATGAGCTCGCGCAGGAAGATTTCCTTGTGCGAGTAGAGCGAATGGATCACCAGGCGCAGCACCTGGCGGGTTTCGGCCTGGAATTCCCGTGTTTCAGTCGTCATTGGCGTGTTTGATGGATTGGTGGTTGTAGCGTGACCCAGTACTCAATTAGGGCGCGGATCGGCCAGATTCAAGGGCTTGGACCGGTTGCCGACCCCTGCCGCCGGGGCTAGGCTTGTATCAGGCTCGCCATCGGCGGGCCGCAGAATATACAAGAAGGGGATCGATGTTCGCTGTCCGGCTGTGCCGCCTGCTGTGGCGGCGCCGCGCCCGGGGCGACAGGGACGTCCGCACCGCGGGCTGGTGGCGCCGCAACGCTGTACTGCCGTGCCTGTTGCTGCCCTTGCTGCTGGGGGCCGGAGCCGCCTGCGCGGCGCCCCCGGGTGACCCGCCGATCACCCGCTTTGCGCCGAACATCGACGTCTATCCGCAGACCTTCGATATCACCCAGGACGGCGCCGGGGTGGTTTACGTCGCCGCGACCAACGGTGTGCTGAGTTTCGACGGGGTGCGCTGGCAGCTGATCCGCCTGCCCAATGGCGACATGGTGCGCTCGCTGGCTTATGACGGGCATGGGCGCCTCTATGTCGGCGGCTATGGGCTGTTCGGTTATCTGGAGCGTGATGCCCTGGGCGCGGCGCAGTTCCATGACCTTACCGCGCTGTACCGGGAGCAGTTGCACGGCGAAACGTTCGACGATGTGTGGAACATCCTGGTGTCGCCGCAGGGGGTGTTCTTCATGGCGCTGTCGCAGTTGTTCCAGTACGTGCCGGAGACGCAGGCGGTGCGGCTGTGGCGTTATCCGCAGCACTACGGGACCATCGTCGAATCCCATGGCGAGGTGCTGGTGCAGTTCCGCGAGCAGGGGCTGAAGCGGCTCAGGGACGGCAACTGGGAGCTGGTGCCGGGCAGCGAGCCGCTGAAAGAGCTGGTGTACCAGTTCCTGCACCTGCCGGATGGTGGCCTGCTGACCCTGGCCCGCGATGGGCGCTGGCGTGAATTCCGCGACGGGCAGGTGAGCGATTACGCGATGCCGGCCGGCATTCCGCCGTCCTCGTTCCTCATGATGGGGCGAGAGCTGGCGGATGGGAGCATCGCCCTGGCGGGACAGGATGGGCAACTGCATCTCTATGATCCTGTTCGTCATAGCGTGCGTAGTGTGCGGATCGACGATAGTGCGCTCAACGGCATCGTGCAGGCTGCAGATGGCGGTCTGCTCACGCTCAGCAACCTGGCGATGTTCCATGTCGCGTGGCCCACGCTGTGGAGCGTGATCCGTCCACAGACCGGGCTCAATGGCGGGGTGCACCGCATCGCCCGCTGGGGCGAGCGCTGGCTGGCGTTGACCGATGCGGGGGTTTACGAGGCGCAGGGCAGTGGTGCGGCGTTTCACCGCCTGGGCTGGACCGATTTCGAGGGCTGGGACCTGCTGCCGCTGGATGAACAGAGCGCCTTGCTGGCCGAGACCTACAACATCAAGCTGGTGCAGGGCGATCGCGCCGTCAACCTGTTCGATACCCAGGTGGCGCCGTTCCTCTTGCGCCGGTCCCGTTTCGATGTGGACGTGGTGTATGTCGGCACTGAAACCGGCTTTGCCGTGCTGCGCCGGGGGGCGGGGCAGTGGCGCCTCAAGTTCAACGCGGCCGACCTGGAAACCACGCGCGTTAGCAGCCTGGTCGAACTGGGGCTGCATGAGTTGCTGGTCGGTTCCGATCGCGGCGGGGTGCACCGGCTCAGGCTGGCCGACGATGACTCGCGGATCGTCGAGCTGCAATCTTTCGGCGCGGCCGAGGGCATCGGCTACGGCCGTCTCTCCGCCGCCACCGTGACGGACTGGACCGATGGCGTGCGGCTGGCCGCCACCGCCACCGGCATCTATCGCTGGAGCGGCGGCCGCTTCGAGCGCACTGATCTGGATGGACTCGAAGGCCTGCGCCGGAAAGACGAGGAACTGACCCTGGCGCTGGCGCCGAACGGCGATCAATGGGCTTACAGCTACAACCATATTTACCACCGTCCCGCCGGCGGCGCCTGGCGGCGGGAAGAGGTGGGCAGCATCCTGCACGGCGCGCTGGAGTCGCACGGCTTCGAAGGTGAGGGCACCGCCTTGTTCGCCGCCAATGGCGAGGTATTGCGCCACGATGCGGCAGCGCCTGCGGGCGGCCATGCCGATCCAGTCCTGCAGCTGCGCTCGGTGGAGCACCTGGACGAGGGCGATCAGCCGCAGGCGCTGCCGCTGCGGCCGGAGGCGCCGCCGCGCTATACCCAGGTGCAACTGGCCCTGCGCTTCCACATCGCCCTGCCGGACTATCGCAGCATCGGCGAGGTGCGTTACCAGGTGCACCTGGAGGGTTTCGACCAGCACTTCGGCGAGTGGTCCGAATCGCGCACCTATACCTATCGTCGTCTGCCGCCAGGGGAATACCGCTTCGAAGCACGCGCGCGGGACAGTTACGGCAACATCAGCGAGATTGCGCCCTACCGCTTCACCGTGGCGGAACCCTGGTTCAACACTTCCCTGGGACGCCTGCTTGGACTGTTGCTGATCGGCTTTACCGCGGTCTTCGCCGGGCTGCTGGTGGCGCGGCTGCGCACGCGCCGGCTGGCGCTGGAGAAGTTCAGGCTGGAGGAAGTGGTGCGGACGCGCACGCTGGAGCTGGAGTCGGTCAATCGCCGTCTGGACAAGATGGCGCACCTGGATGGACTCACCGAGATTCCGAACCGGCGCCGTCTCAACGATTATCTCAGCGAGGTGTGGGCGCGCTGCGCCGAGCAGGGACGGCCGGTGTCGGTGCTGGTGATCGACGCCGATCGCTTCAAGGAATACAACGACCAGCACGGCCATCTGGCCGGCGATGAGGTATTGAAACGGCTGACCCAGGTGCTGACCTCCTGCCTGCGCCGCGCCGAGGACCTGGTGGCGCGCTTCGGCGGCGACGAGTTCGTCGCGGTGCTGCCGGGCGCCGAAATGCGCATCGCCCGGGAAGTGGCGGAGATCATGCGGAGCAAGGTGGAGGAGAGCGGGGTGGGGGTCACCATCTCGGTCGGCTATTCCTCGCGCGTGCCGCAGCCCCATGAGACGGTGTGGGCGCTGGTGCACGAGGTGGACGGGGCGCTGTATGACGCCAAACGCGGCGGGCGCAACCGGGTGGCGGGATTCGGCGGGGACTAGTCCGGATATGTGAAGGCTTGTTGCCTGTGGTCGACTAGCATGCGGCATACGCTGTCAACCGGAGGAGAATCCGCCATGGCTGTTACACCGGCAGAAGTGCGCGTTGTCTTGCAGAAATATATCGAGGCCTGGGCGCGGGGCGACAAGGCCTTGTTGCTGTCGATCTTCGCCGAGGATGCCGCCTGGTGCGATCCGGTGGGTACGCCGCCCTTCGTCGGCCATGAGGGCGTTGCCGCGTTCTGGGATTTCGCCCACCAGGACAGTGCGCGCCAGCTGATTCCCAAGATCAACCGCATCGTCGCCTGCGGCAACGAGGGCATCCTCGATTTCACCATGCAGGTGCGAATGCCGCATCTGAACCAGGGGCTGGACCTGCATATCGTGGACCGCTTCGTCCTCAACGATGCGGGCAAGATCCAGGCGGCGAATGCCTATTGGGACGAGACCTGCGCCAACGCGCCGGCGGGGATGGATTTCTTCGCGCCGAACATCGAAGAGGCGTACAAGAAGTAGGCGGGCTCAGCTCATGGTGCCGACCAGGGCGCCGATGCCGGCGGTCACGGCCATGGCCAGGGCGCTCCAGAAGGTGACGCGGACCACGCCCTTGACCACGCTGGCACCGCCGAAGCGGGCGGCCAGTCCGCCGAGGAAGGCGAGGAATAGCAGCGAGGCGCCGGAGACCAGCGAGATCAGGTTCGCGGACGAGGCGAGCGCGACCACCAGCAAGGGCATCGCCGCGCCGGTGGAGAAGCTGAAAGCCGAGGCCAGTGCCGCCTGCAAGGGGCGGGCGCTGAGGGCTTCGCTCAGACCCAGTTCGTCGCGCGCGTAGGCGCCCAGCGGATCGCGGGCGATCAGTTGCGTGGCGACCTGTGCGGCCAGTGCGGCATCGAGGCCGCGGGCGACGTAGACCGCGGTGAGTTCGCGCTGTTCGCCGTCCGGGTCCTTCTTGATTTCGAGGCGCTCCAGTTCCAGCGCGGCGGATTCGGTGTCGGCCTGGGAATGCACCGAGACGTATTCGCCGGTGGCCATCGACATGGCGCCGGAGACCAGTCCGGCGATGCCGGCGACCAGGATGTTGTGATGAGTGGTGTTGGACGCGGCGACGCCGAGGATCAGGCAGGAGGTCGAGACGATGCCGTCGTTGGCGCCGAGCACGGCGGCGCGCAGCCAGCCGACGCTTTCGATGCGGTGGATTTCCTTGTCGCTGGAAGACGCTCCCGCAGCTGAATCCGCAGTCATACCCTGATACTCCCCCGAGTCGATGCTGATGATTGTAGCCGGGCGCCGCCGTGGATTTTATTGCCCAAGCCAGGCCCGGCGCCGGGGCGTGGCTTGCTTCTTGCGCGTTCGCTTGCAGGGACATCGCGGGGAAGGGAATTCCTGAACAAGCGGGGGCGCAATAATGAGTTTCGAGAAGTTCGTTCACAGGAACCTGCTGGTGGCGGATTGCGTGGAGCGGATCGCGGCGAGCGGCAAGGCCGATCATCTGTTCGAACATTCCGCC
>JAQGNS010000101.1 GCA_028291705.1 Nevskia sp. | reverse complement strand
CCCTTCCCGACTTCCCGATTACGACACGGCACCGAGCCATGAAGCAAGAACCCACGAACAGACAAGCCACCATGCACGACTTCAAAAAGTCATCCCTCTGGATCATCCGCGCCGCGGTTTGCGCCATCGCGGTGCAATGCGGCACCGCGAGCGCGCAGGCGCCCGCGGCCGCCCCGGCCGCCGACGCCCCCGCCAAGGTCGACGCCACCGTCAAGGAGCAGGCTGGCACCGAGCAGGCCGGCAAGGCCTCGCAGAAGCACATCGACGCGATGGACGACGAGGCTACCAGCATGGTGGCCGAGTATCGCCAAGCCTTGGCCGAAACCACCAGCCTGAAGACCTACAACGATCAGCTGGCGGTGCAGGTCAAGTCGCAGAACGACGAGATGGCTGACCTGAATCGCCAGCTTGGACAGGTCGACGGCACTTCCCGCGACGTGCTGCCGCTGATGGACAACATGCTGTCGACGCTCGAGCAGTTCGTGCAGCTCGACACGCCGTTCCTGGCCGACGAGCGCGCCAAGCGCATCGCCACGCTGAAGGAAATGATGGGCCGCGCCGACGTCTCGCTATCGGAGAAATTCCGGCGCATCGTCGAGGCCTACCAGATCGAAATGGAATACGGCCGCACCCTGGAATCCTACCAGGGCAAGGTCGGCGACAAGACTGTCGATTTCCTGCGTGTCGGCCGCGTCGCCCTGCAGTACCAGACGCTCGACGGCAAGGAGACCGGCTACTGGGATGCCGACTCCAAGAGCTTCAAGGGCGACAACAGCTACGGCGAAGACATCAAGGCAGCGCTCAAGGTCGCCAAGAAACAAGCCGCACCCGATTTCCTCACCGTTCCCCTTCACGCGCCCACGGAGGCCAAGTAATGTCCCGCGCCCTCATCGCAACCGTGTTCGCCACGGCAGTCATCTCCCTCGCTTCCAGCGCCTTCGCCGCAGGGCCGGCCAGTCTCGACGACCTGCTGGAGCAGACCAAGTCCGTGCACCAGCATGAAGACCAGGCCAACGCCGAGCGCGAAGCCACCTTCCAGGCCCAGCACGACAAGCAGAAGGCCCTGATGGCCGAAGCCCAGGCTCAGCTGGCAGCCGAGAAGAAGCGTGGCACCGAGATGTCGTCCACCTTCGACGGCAACGAGAAGAAGATCGGCGAACTGCAGGCGCAGCTCGAAGCGCATAGCGGCAACCTGGGCGAACTGTTCGGCGTGGTGCGCCAGGTCTCCAACGACTTCTCCACCGTCGTGCGCTCCTCGATCATCAGCGCGCAGTATCCCGACCGCGAGGACTTCGTCACCAAGCTGGCGCAGACCAAGGAACTGCCGTCGACGCAGGATCTCGAGCGCTTCTGGTTCGAGCTGCAGCGTGAAATGACCGAGAGCGGCAAGGTCGAGCGCTTCAAGACCAAGGTGGTCAGCCCCGGCGGCACACCGGTCGATGCCACCGTGGTCCGTGTTGGATCGTTCAGCGCCACCACCGGCGGCAAATATCTGGCTTACATGTCCAACGAGAAGCAGCTTTCGATCATGGCGCGCCAGCCTGGTGCGAGCTTCGAGGCGGCGGCGGAAAGGCTGGAGCAGGCGCACACCGGTTACGTCAAGTCGGTGGTCGATCCGACCCGCGGCACCCTGCTGACCATCTACTCGCTGCGTCCGAATCTGTTGGAGCGCATCCAGCGCGGTCATGAAGTCGGCTACATCATTCTCACCGTCGGCATCATCGGCGCGGCCCTCGCCATCTACCAGCTAGTCTACCTGGTGCTGGTGCGCACCAAGGTCAAGACCCAGCTGCACAACCTGGGCAGCCCCAAGACCGACAACCCCTTGGGCCGCGTGCTGGCGACCTTCCAGGGCGACGCCCGCCGCCTGGAGGAGAACACCGAGGTGGTGGAGTTGCGCATCTCCGAGGCGGTGCTGAAGGAAGCGCCGAACCTGGAGCGGTTCCAGTCCTTCCTGCGCCTGGCCATCGCCGCCGGCCCGCTGCTCGGCCTGATCGGCACCGTGGTGGGCATGATCATCACCTTCCAGAGCATCACCGAGTCCGGCTCCAGCGATCCGAAGCTGATGGCGGCGGGTATCTCGCAGGCGATGATCGCCACCGTGCTGGGCCTGGGCATCGCCATCCCGCTGCTGTTCGCCAATGCCTGGCTCACCTCGATGTCCCGCTCGATCATGCAGATCATCGATGAACAGAGCACCGGCCTGCTGGCCGGCCGCCTGGAGGGCGCGCAGCATGCATGACGCACTGCTGGCCCCACTCCTGGCTTTCCGCGACATGGTCGAGCTCGGCGGCTTCGTGGTGACCCTGATCTTCGCGGCCTGCCTGATCATGTGGTCGATCGTGATCGAACGCTGGTGGTACTTCAGCAGCGTGCTGCCGCGGCAGGCCGAGCGCCTGCTCGCGGCCTGGGAGGCGCGGACCGAGCACATGAGCTGGACCGCGCACCAGGTGCGCAAGGCAATGATCTCCCGGCTCAACGCCGGGATGTCGGCCAACCTGCCCCTGCTGCGCGTGCTGGTACCGCTGTGCCCCCTGCTCGGGCTGCTCGGCACGGTGACCGGCATGCTCAACGTGTTCGACGCGATGGCGGCACGCGGTTCGGCGGACGCCCGTTCGATGGCCAACGGCGTCTCCGAAGCGATGATCTGCACCCTCTCGGGATTGGCGGTCAGCATCACCGGCCTCTACCCCAACTTCTACTTCCGCCGCCGCGTCAGCCGTGAGACCGAGCGGCTCGCCGACAAATTCCAGTACTGACATGCGCCTGCGCACCAACCATTCGACACACCATATGGAAGAGACGACCGGCATCGACCTCGCGCCGATGCTGGACTTCGTCCTCAACCTGCTGATCTTTTTCATCATCACCGCGGTGTTCATGAAGGAGCTGGGCATCACCGTCAGCCGGCCGAACGCCTCCAAGGCGGAGCAGAAGGAATCGAGCAGCATCGTCATCGCCATTTCCGGCGACGGCCAGATCATCGTCGACCACAAGATCATCGACGAGCGTTCGGTGCGCGCCAACATCGAGCGCCTGCACTCGCAGCGTCCCGATGACCCGGTGGTGGTGGCGGCCGACCAAGCGGCGCCCACCGGCATCCTGGTCGATGTCATCGACCAGGCGCGGCAGGGCGGCGTGCAGAACGTCTCCATCGCCGCTTCGAAGAGTTAACGGGCCCAACGGAAACCGCCAACCATGCTATCCAGACGCCACGCCACGGTTGAATCGGAGGACACCGGCATCGACCTCGCGCCGATGCTTGACTTCGTCCTCAATCTGCTCATCTTCTTCATCATCACCACCTCCTTCGTCAAGGAGTCCGGCATCAACGTGACGCGCCCGCAGGCGCTCACCGCGGAACACAAGGAGTCCGGCAACATCCTCATCGCCATCCGTCCCAACGGCGAAATCTGGATGGACAAGCGCCGTGTAGACATTCGTGAAGTACGCACCCTGATCGAAGGCCTGCACATCGAACGCCCGGACGACACCGTCGTCGTCATCGCCGACAAGGCCTCGCAGACCGGCGTCCTCACCAAGGTGATGGACGAGGTCAAGCTCGGCGGCATCGGTGAAGTTTCCATCGCAGCCGCACCGCCCGCAGGGAGTTGAGCACATGCAAGTCGCCGTCCGATCCTATGAAGAAGGCCACAGCGGCGCCCACGCGGCGGCGCTCGACCTCGGCTCCGCCCGGTTCCAGGTGCGCTGGTTCAGCGCGCTGGCGCTGTCCGCCTGTACCTCGCTGGGCCTGTTCTGGTTGATGTACTCGGTGATCCACTACACCGGACACGGCGTCAACAAGCTCGAGAACCTGCCGACGGTCGATTTCGTGCGCCTCAAGCACGACGTCGAGCCGCCGACGGTCGAGCGTCACAAGCCCACCCCCCCGCCGCCGCCGCAACAGCCGCCGCCGCCGTCGAAGATCCAGATCGACGTCTCCGCCAGCGCCAGCGGCCCGGCGATCTCCATGCCGACCAACCTCGGTCTCAACGCCGGCACCGGCGGTCCCGCCTCCGGCCCGGGCATCGGCCAGATGGACAGCGACCTGATCCCGCTGCAGCGCATCCCGCCGGCGTTCCCGGTGGAAGCGCGCCGCGCCGGCGTCAGCGGCTGGGTGGATATCGACGTCACCATCGCGGCGGACGGCAGCGTGCACGGTGCACGCGTGGTCGGCGCCAAGCCCAAGGGTGTGTTCGAAGCCGCGGCCGTCACCGCCATCCAGAAGTGGCGCTTCAAGCCGAAAGTCGTCGACGGCAAGGCCGTGGAATTCCACGCCGTGCAGAAGATCGAGTTCAACCTCAACAACAGCTAATGCCCGACCACGACATGACGCCCCGCCCGACTTCCGCTCAGATCACACGCCCCGGCATCCGCTTGGGCCGTTGGCTGGCCGCCGCTTGCGCCATGGGCGCCAGCCT
>JAQGNS010000091.1 GCA_028291705.1 Nevskia sp. | reverse complement strand
TGTTGTAGAGAAACCCCCAGCGCTGCCTTGCCTTGACGGAGCCGCCCTACGTCCCGGGCCGCTGTTCCAGGTACGACACGGCCAGTGCCTGAAGCTCGCGCAGCGCGCCAGCACGCCCGGCCAAGCCGTCCTCGTCGCTGAGCGAACTTGCCGCCTTCATCAACTGCACCATCACGATCGCCATGTCTCGTGCCGCTTCGCTGGAAAGGCCCGGCGTGCGCGCCTTGAAGATGGCGGCGATGTTCTTGCGCAGCATGTGGCGGAACGTGGTGCGCCGCGCCTGCTCGTCCATCCGCGCTTCGGCCAGCGGCAGCGCCGCGGCGCGCTCGCGTGGCCGACCGCGCAGCAGGCCGAACAGTCCATCGACCAGCGCCTGGAGGCTCAACTCCGCCGCGCGCGCTTCCAGCGCCTGCAGATCGCCGAGCAGCAGCGCTGCATACTCCCGCACCAGGGTATCGGCCAGCGCCCCCTTGGTGGGAAAGAACTGGTAAAGCGAGCCGATCGGCGCGTCAGCGCGCGCGGCGATCTCGGTCATCGTCGCCGCCTCGTAGCCTTTCTCGGCAAATACCGCGGTGGCGGCTTCGAGCAACTCCGCCACCCGTTGCTTGCCGCGTTCGCGCTTGGGCGCACGCGCACTGCCGCTTTCAACGTCGCTTGACATTTATGAGCCTATCCTCATAATACACATACATGAGGATACCCTCATGAACGACAGAACGCCATATTCATACATGGTCCTGTCCAATCGGCGCGCAGCGCCTGGCCGAATTGCCTGGAGAACATGCGATGCAGCTTAATCCGAAAACCACCGCCCTGGTTCTGATCGACCTGCAGAAGGGCATCCTTGCCATGCCGGTGGCGCCGTATAGCGGCAGTGAAGTTTACGGGCGTTCCACCCAGCTGGCACAGCGTTTTCGCGCCGCCGGCGGACTGGTGGTGTGGGTCCGCGTATCGTTTGGCAAAGACCACGCGCTGGCACCGCAGCAACCGGTGGACCAGCCCTCGAATCTCGCCGGCCTGCCGTCCGGCTGGGATGAATTCCCCCACCCGATCGAGGACGCCGACATCGTCGTCACCAAGCGCCAGTGGGGTGCCTTCCATGGCACCGATCTTGAATTGCAGCTACGCCGCCGCGGCATCCGCGGCATCGTGCTGGCCGGCATCTCCACCAACGTCGGCGTGGAATCCACCGCGCGCAACGCCTGGGAGTTGGGCTTCGAATTGGTGATCGCGGAAGACCTGTGCAGCAGTAGCAGCGCCGAAATGCACGGCTTCAGCATCAAGAACATCATGCCGCGCATTGCCCGGGTCACCACCGCCGCGGCGATCGAATTGGGGTGACCGCAGGAACCGACATCGGAACCGCCGCCGCAAGCAAGCCACTGCTGGCACGCTGGCCGGTGCCGCTGCAATGGGCAGCGCTGCTGGCGTTGTCCGGCGCGCTCTCCTTGGCCTGGGGTGCTGCCGGCATGCCGGCAGCGCTGCTGCTCGGTCCGATGATCGGCGGCATCGTCTTCGGTGTGAATGGCGCCGAGTTGAAGGTGCCGCGCCTGCCCTATACCGGCGCCCAGGCAGTAATCGGCGCCATGATCGGCAGCGTCATTACCCCGGCCATTTTCAGCGCCTTCGCCCACGACTGGATGCTGTTCTGCGCAGTGATGGCGGCCACCATGATCGGCGCCGCCGCGCTGGGCTGGCTGATCAGCCGCAGCGGAATCATCCCCGGCGCCACCGCCGTCTACGGCACCTCGCCCGGTGCCGCCAGCAGCATGGTGCTGCTGGGCGAAGCCCAGGGCGCCGATACCCAGCTGATCGCCTTCATGCAGTACTCGCGCGTGTTGCTAGTGGCGCTGGTCGCGGCGCTGGTAGCGCGCTTCGGCGTTGATCACACAGCGGCGGCGTCTGCCGCCGTGCTTGCCGCCACGTCGTGGTTCGCCCCGGTGCACTGGACGACCCTCGCCGCGGTGCTGGCGATCGCCGTGTTGAGCCAGCTCGCCGGCCGCGCGCTGCGGCTGTCGGCCTGGGCCCTGCTCGGGCCGATGCTGGTGCTGTCCGGTCTGCATGCCTCCGGCGTGCTCGAGTTTCATCTGCCGCGCTGGCTGCTGGCGGCCTGCTATGCCCTGCTCGGCTGGAACATCGGCCTGGGCTTTCGCCGCAATACGCTGATCAGCGCGGCGCATGCCCTGTTGCCGGTGATCGCTTCCGCTCTTGCGCTGATCGCGTTTTGCGCCGGGCTGTCCTGGTGCCTGAGCGTGCTGCTGCACATCGACCCGCTGACGGCTTACCTGGCAACCAGCCCGGGAGGCCTGGATTCGGTGGCGATCATTGCGGCGTCTTCGCCGCAGGTGGATATGTCGTTCGTGATGGCGTTGCAGGGGGTGCGGCTGATATTTGTGATTGCCCTGGCGCCGACATTGGTGAAACTGGTGGTGAGGAGTTCACCGCATTTGCGGCAGCAACCTGCCCCGGCTGGAAATTAAACCCCGCGCAGGAAGGCGCACCGAAGTCCTGGCCGTGAAGTTCGTCCCTGCATTCCTGCACCTACTGGCGGTAAACGAACCCCAGGGACGCACCACGGCTCTGCTTCACCGCTTCGGCCATCACGGCGTGATCCGGAGACAGCGCACAAGCCGGGTCGGTAGCGCTGATATTGCCGGTCAGCGCAAAAGCCTGGCAGCGGCAGCCGCCCCAATCGATTTCGCGCTTGTCGCAGGACTGGCAGGGCTCCGGCATCCAGTCGGTGCCGCGGAACCGCTGGAATGCCGGTGCGTCGCGCCAGATGGTGCCGAGCGACTGTTCCCGCACCGAGGGAAATGCCAGGCCCGGCAAGGTTTCGGCGGCGTGGCATGGCAAAGCCTTGCCGGCTGGCGAGATATTGATGAAACGGCGTGCCCAACCGCCCATGCAGGCTTTCGGACGCAAGGCGTAGTAATCCGGCACCACGTAGTCGATCAGCATGCGGCCCTTGAGCCGCAGCCGCGCCGACTCGACCTCCGCGGTGACGGCGTCGAGCTGCTCGCGACTCGGCAGCAGCGCCGAACGATTCACCAGGCCCCAGCCGTAATACTGGACGTGCGCCACTTCGATCCGGCCGGCGCCCAGTTCCAGCCCCATGGCGATCATCTGCGGCACGCGCTCGGCATTCTGGCGATGGACCACAAAGTTCAGCGTCAACGGCAGCCCGGCCTGCTGCACCAGCCGCGCGGCGGCCAGTTTGCGCACGTGGCCGCCGGCGTAGCCGCCGATACGGTCGGCGTTTTCCGGCTCCACGTCCTGGAAGCTGATCTGGATATGGTCGATGCCGGCTTCGGCCAGTTCCGCCACCCGCCGCTGGTCCAGCAGCACCGCCGAAGTAATCAGATTGCTGTACATCTTGTGTTGCGCCGCGCGTTTCACCATCGCCGCCAGATCCTTGCGCGCGGTCGGCTCGCCGCCGGAGAAATGCACCTGCAGCACGCCCAGCGCAGCCGATTCGTCGAGCACGCGCAACCAGTTATCGGTGTCGAGTTCCGCGCCGGACTTCTGCAATTCCAGCGGATTGGAGCAATACGGGCACTGCAAGGGACAACGATGCGTCAGTTCCAGCAACAGGCCCAGCGGCGGTTCCGGCACGCGGACGCTACTACCGTTCATGGCCGGAGCGCTCACAGGCGGATCACGCCTTTATCGGCCAGATCCCGCAACATCGCCGTGACGTCGGTGGCGATGAGCTCGTGCGGCGCCTGGTAACGGACTGCGAGGTCGTCGACGATGGCACCCAGGCTGCGGTGGCCGTCGACCAGCTTGAGAATTTCCACTGCCTGCTCGTCCGGCAGAAACAGCCGCTCCGGCGCCAGCACGATCCAGGCGCCGCGGACCTCGTCGAAGCGGAATTTCACGCCGACGCCGAATGTGGGAACGACGGCGGCTTCGACGGTTGCGCTCATGCCGACGCCAACTTCCCTGCCCGCTCCCATACCGCCGGCACGAAGGCACCGGGCGGAATGAAGCCGGGTTCGACATAGGCGAAGTGCAGCGCATCGAGCTGCGACCACAACACCTCGCACTTGAAGCGCAACGCGCCCAGCACAGCCTCTTGCTGCTCCGCGGTGCGCGCATGTTCCTTGACGTAAGCCAGTGCGAAATCGCTGTCGCGCGGCGCCTGCGTCAGCCGCGGCGTGAAGTAAGCCAGCGTTTCAGGCGTGACGAAATCGTAGTTCTTGAGCATGCCGGAAACGCGCTCGGAGATGATCGCGCTGGAGAACAACTCGGTCAGCGAAGAGGCGATCGCCTCCAGTACGCTGCGCTCGCGCACGAAGGCGACGTAAGCATCCACGGCAAAGCGGGTTCCCGCCAGCAGGCCGGTGGTGGAAATGACGTAGTCGCGATCGAGCCCGACGCCTTCCGCCAGCTTGAGCCAGCGCGCCACGCCGCCGGTGCCCGGTTCGGTGCCGTCGTGATCTTCCAGGCGGCTGCGCCAGTTGCGCCGCAGCTCCGCCGTCGGTAGGCGCGCCAGCAGGCTCGCATCCTTCGCGGGTATGCGGCTCTGGTAGTAGTAGCGGTTCAGCGCCCAGGCCTGCACCTGTCCACGATCGAGCTTGCCGCCGTGCAGCAACTTATGGAACGGATGCAGGTTGTGGTAGCGCGTGGCGCCGATCTGCCGCAGCGCGGCTTCGAGTTCATCCGGCGATAGGGGCGCGGAAAAAGACGAATCTGCACTCATGACTGTAGCTCCATTCCATCATGCGCCACTTCCCATCCCGCGGCCACCGTCTCGGCGCGTTCGGCCGAATCGTCCAGCAGGACCGGATTGGAGTTGTTGATATGCACCAGCACCTTGCGCCGGACACCCAGGCCGCTGAATGCGGCGATGGTGCCATCAGCACCGCTCAGGCTCATATGCCCCATCCTGCGGCCGGTCTTGCTGCCCAGACCGGCACGGATCATTTCATCATCGCGCCACAAGGTGCCGTCGAACAGCACCAGTTCCGCACCGCGCAGACGCTGCGCCAGCGCTTCGGTCATCGACGCGCAGCCCGGAATATAGAACAGGCGCGAGTTCCCGTCGCTGATCATCGCACCCACGGTATCTTCGCCCAGCACGATGGGCGGCGTGCCCCCGGCTTCTTCCAGGTACAACGGTACCTTGCCCGGCACGGGGAAGAACTCCACGGTAAGGCCGCTGGCCTTGCCGTCCTGCTGCAGCAGCGCTTGCGGCTGCTCAAGGCTCAGTATCTGCCGGGCCACTACATCCGCTGCCAGTACATTGAAAATCGGATTGGCCTTGAGCACGCCATGCACCTTGGCGCTTGCGTAGACGGTGAACGGCTGACGTTCGCGCAAGGTCAACAACCCCGCGATCGCATCCACATCACCGCCCGTCAGCACCACGCCGGCAATCGGTGAGGAGCGCAGCCCATGTCTGGGATGCAAGGCCGGGGTGGCTTCGATCTGCTGACGCAGATCCGGTGAAGCATTCAGCAGGAACCAGTGTTCGCTGTCATTGCTGACCGCCAGCGAAGCCTGCGTACGCGCACGCGCCGCCTGATCACCACGGCGTGCCCGGTTGCAGGCCGCCGCATTGGAATTCCACTGCGGAAATCCGCCGCCGGCGGCGGCGCCCAGGACCACGGCCTTCATGCGCCGGGTCCGGTCGCATCAAGGCCCGCCGTGAAAGCGGGTTGCACGGCGGGTCTTGACACCGAATCGACTACTTCAGATCGGCGCAGGCGTAGCAGTTGATTTCCGCGCCCAGGGCGATCTCGACAATCTTCGGGGTTTTCCAGCTCATGATTTCCTCCTCAGTTGTTGCAACATGGTTTATCGCGAGTTCATGTCTAACACATGAAATTTTGACGTGCAATTGGCGCATTTCTGAGACACCAGGAACGACACAGAATTGTGCGGCCGGCGTGACAGCAACTCCGTTACAACGAGCTCTACTTGCCGGCTTCCAGTTGCCGATGACCATCCATCGATCGACTGTCCAGATGTAATCCTTGCACACGTGCCGGGTCGTTGGGGGAGGTGGTAGCACCTTCGTGAAATTTTCCTGGTTTTTATCCAGAAGTGTGTCGTCATCGACACACCCGATACAGTCCAAAAAGTATTTATATCAGCTCATGTATTTGTTTTATATGGATTTTGTACAAAACACGGATATCCGGTACAAAGCTTGCGCTCTTTCCGTTCACAGCGTGCTGCCAGCCCGGGTAGCCCTGCCGCAAGAAAGCGAAAAACTACAACGGGGAGGAGTGATGCAAGGTCGTCATGCCGCCTTCGTGGCGGCAATAGAGGGCTGCTGGGCGGCGTTCATCGCGTCCCGACGCAGAATGGCGCCGTCGTCAGGCACCACTGCGTCAGTTGCGCTTTGCACCGCACTGCTGGCGGCCTGCGCCGCAGTACCACCACGTACGCCGCCGGATCCCGCTGCAACAGCACAGGCCTTCGCTGCCCGGCGCCTCGACAATCTTTCCCCCAACCTGCCCCCGCCTGCCTCCGGCTGGGACCGCGCACAGTGGCTGAATGCCGCCTTGCTGCTCAACCCGCAACTGGCCGAGGAACGCGCGCGTGCAACGGCGGTCGCCGCGGGCGAGCGCACCGCGGCGCAGATCCGCAATCCCACTCTCAACCTGTTCGGTGAATACATCACTGCGGCTGCGGGCGGTGCGGCTTGGCTGTACGGACTGTCGATGGATTTCCTGCTGCAGCGACCCGGCGACCGCAGCCGCGCAAAGCGCAGCGCGGCGCTGGAAACCCAGGCGGCGCAATCGGATGTTGCGGAATCGATCTGGCAGGTACGTACCGCCCTGCGACAATCCTTGCTCGACGTGGTGTATGCACGCGACGAGGCGGCGCTGTTGCAGCAATTGGTCGCCGCCCGCGAAAAGCTGCAGGAGTCTGCCCGGGCCAACCTGGATGCCGGTGAAATCGCCGGCAGCGAAGCGTTGCGCACCCAGCTCGAGCTGAGCGCCGCGCGGCAGCGTCTGAACCAGGTCTTGATGCAAGACAGCGAAGCGCAGGGCCGACTCGCCGCCGCCGTCGGCGTGCCCGCCGCCGCCCTGGATGGCGTTCCCCTGCGATGGCCGCAATGGGACAGGATTGCAGCCCTGTATCCAGACCTGTCCGGCTCGATCCGCCAGGAAGCGCTGATCGACCGGCCCGACCTGGTGCGTGCCCTGCGCGAATACGATCTGGCCGAGACCACTCTCCAGAGCGAGGTCGCCAGGCGCTGGCCTGAATTCCACATCACCCCCGGCTATGCCTGGGACAACGGCGGTGTGCGGGAGAACCAGCTCAACGAGACCCTGCATGACAACGAGCTGGGGATGAGTCTGGAGCTGCCGATATTCAACCGCAATGAAGGGCCGATCGGCGAAGCCGTGGCGCGGCGCGAACTTGCCGGCAAACATCTCGAATCGATCCAGGCCGGACTGTTCATGCAGATGGAACAGGCCGAACGCAACTGGCCGCGCGCACGCCTGGCCTGGGAAGACGCCACCGCTGCCGCGGTGCTGGCGCAGCAACGCCGCCAGGCGGAGCAGCGCGCCCTCAGCGCCGGCGCCTCCGACCGACCGACACTGCTGCTGGCCCAGGCCGAGGCTATCGAAACGCAGCTACTGGGTCTGCAGGCGGCCTACGCAGCACAGCAAGCTTTTGCCGCACTGGAAGACGCCTACCGCCGCCCCCTCGAAGGACCGGAGTGTGCCATGCCCCTGAGCTGGCGCACGGAGAAGACCTCATGAACCATCGCCTGTTGCTGCTATCCGCGCTGCTGTGGCTAATCGCCCCTGCCGCCGTGTCCGCCGACGATGACGACGACCAGCCCGCACCGGCCGGCAGCGCCACGCCGGCGCTCAGCCCGGAGCAGCAGGAAGCGGTCGGCGTCATCCTGGCCCATCCGGTGAAGGCCAGTGTCGCGCCCCGGATCGAAGCCTACGGCCAGGTGCTCGATCCCGTGACCTTGATCACCGACGCCGGCCGGGCGGAAAGCAGCCGCGCCGCGGCACGCGCCGCAAGCGCCGAAGCGCAGCGCATGGAAAAACTCTATAGCGGCAACACCGATGTCTCGCTCAAGGCCCTTCAGGGCGCACAGGCGGCGCAAATCGAGGCGCAGAGCCTGGCGCAGTCGAGCGCGTCGACTTTCGTCTTGCAATGGGGGCCATTGGCGAAACTTTCCCAGGCGCAGCGCCAGAACTTGTTCGACGCCCTGGGCTCCGGCAAGACCCTGCTAGTGCGCGCCGACCTGCCTGGCCACGTCAGCCTCGGCGCCGTTCCCAAGTCGGCAACACTGGATGTCGACGGCATTCAGGTCCCGGCGCGAGTGCTGGGCCTGCTTCAGCGCGGTGCAACGGATCTGCAGAGTGTCGGCCTGCTGTTGCAGGTCGACCACGCACCGGCCGGACTTGGTCCCGGCGCGCGCCTGCCGGTGACCTTGCTCGGCGCGCCGGGCAGCGGTGTCCTCGTGCCCAAGGGCGCCCTGCTGTATGGTGATCAGGGCGCTTATGTCTACCACCAGCTCCACGACAAGAGCGCT
>JAQGNS010000027.1 GCA_028291705.1 Nevskia sp. | reverse complement strand
TCTCATAGAAGCCACGACACATCACGTCTCGGTTATTGATCGAATGTTTGTGGCACTGAAAATGATTGTCAGCGCGCCGACATTCCTTAACGATGTCGGCCATGCGCTTCTTGCTCACGATGCGCTGTTCGCTGAACAGGCATTGATCGCAGCGCTTCTCGCAAATTTCCATCATTTCTCATCCTCAATGTAAGCGTCCTGCGCAGTAGGTGCGCGGACTATGCACTTTTCGCTGGTGCGCGCGTAATCAGGTAACCATTCGCCAGATACGAAATTTCCTGATCCAAGTCGACGGCTACCATTCGCGCCGTGGTGCTTAGCACTTCGAGCGCGAGCGCAGCGGTCTTATTGGTGGCTAGGTCGTATTTGGCTAGGGCCTTGTCGACTGCGTGGCGCTCGCGGGTCATGCTGCTTCGGGCGTGTCGGCCGGGACAGCAGCAGCACGCGCGGCATCGTATTGGCGGATCGCCCAGGCAATTGCGTACAGATTCCAGAGGAAATGGAAGGTGTACTCTTCGCATGACGAGAACCATTCACAGCAATCTTCGAAGAGGCGCGGATAAGTCGAGTTGTGAAACTCGTAGAGCCGGTTAAACGCCATGTGACCGTCGCCATCACGCGCGTAATTCAAAACTTCTGAGTCGATTTCATCCCAGATGGATGCACGATCATCGTCATCTATTTCTCGGTCCTCGAAGTAACTGTCAAAGTGCTCTTTAACGCGAGCCTCGAATCGATCACCAGAGAAAGCGCGAGCCGCGCCTTTGCCGTACCCATCGCAATCTGTGGCCTGCAGCTTCTCGCACCAGTACCCTGTGTTGATGTACAGCTTGCTCGGGTCGCCTCGGTCGTCGGTGCGGAAGAATTCAAACATGTCAGTCAGACGCGAGAACACGTACGTTCCACAATCGCCGCGAATGCACAGCGCGCCTGGCCACGTCAGAATCTCGAACCAGTACGAACTCGAATCAGTTTCCCGGCGAAACGAAATATGCCGGTCAACACCATCATCACGGCGAATCGTCATCTTGTGAGTAGCTGTATCCCGCTCGAAGCGCTGTTGATCGCATTCCATACGTTCCTCGAATCAGTCAAAGATAGGGTGAGCCGCCAGTAGTGCGCGGCATGGGGTGGGAGATCAGGCCGGAACGTCGAAAATGATCGGTCCGATGGGCAGCTTGGTAATGGCGTCGGCCATATGTTTGCGCGCGGACTCCAATGCGGCTTTGATTTCGTCGGCGGTTTTGCTGGCGATCGCGCGCTGCGCCACTTCAATAGCGAAGTCGATCGAATCGCCCATGCCAACCTTGGCGCCGGTTTCAACATGCGAGACGTACCAGTAACAAAGCGGGTCGGGCTCGCCAAGATGCGGACGATGCACGGCGAACAATTCACCAGGCATTTGCGCGAACTCTACCGGCTCGCCGATCACTTCCTCAAGGCAAATTTCGCCGGCAATAAAGAAACGCATATCGTCCTCAGTGGTTAGCGCGCGATGCAGCCGCAGCGCGTTTGATTGCTACTTGTCGGCGGTATGCACCGAACAGAAGGCCGGGCGCTTCGTGTGCGTAGTGCCGACACGTTTCGATCGCGTCTTCGATCATGTTGTCGTGATACCAACAGAAGCAGGGCACATGCGCCTTCGTCCAGTCGCGAAGCGCGAGACAACGCGAGCAGGTCTTGAACACCTCGACGGAATCACCGATTGCTGCTACATGTTCGTACTTCTCGCCGGGTTGAATGCGCGTGTGACACTCTCGGCAAACGTGGAGCTTGCGAGCCTTCCGTTCGGTCTTGGCGTAGACCTTCCACGTGAAGTCGTAATCGCAATAGCAACTCACGATCGCAACCCCGCCAACGGATCAATCGCACGCTTCACGTTGGCGAAAGCCTCATCCAACTTAACCGCCTCCCGCTCCTGCAAGGCCGCACCCCGAATAAACGCCAGCATGACAAACAGCATCGCCAGCCAGATGAGGACTACTGAAAGGACGATGTCCATGGTAACTCCAAAAACAGTTGAGTTTATGCCCCAGCCAACAAGCCGACGATTGCGTATGCTGCAATTCCCACTACCACCGCGCCAGCGAACATCAGCACGCGCTTGAGTAGCAGATCGGCTCGGGTCAGGTAGGCCGCGTGGAGCAGGGCGTTATCCGGGATTGGGCGGTTCATGGTCAGAATGGGTAATTCCGAAACCACTGTGATGCTTGACTGAGCGTCGGAGCACTGCGCGGATTCTTGTTGTGCGGATTCGCCAAGCCGCCAAAGACGTTCACCATGTAGCAGCGCTTCGCCCGCTCCTGCTCTTTCTTGCCGATGTGCGGCTCGTACTTGCTGCGGCCATTTGCCCACACGCTCGGCGCGACATGGCGCCGCTTAGCATTAACCGGACGCTCACGCTCGATGGTGACGACGTCAGATCCCGCTCCTGCAGACAGCATCGCTGCGAGGCCCATTGCCACTGAACTTCCCAAAATCGTGACTCGGTTTCGTTGCATGTTTCTTTTCTCCTGATAGCAATAAACTCGGCTACTACCCCGCAGAGATCAGTGCGCCAGTGGCGCTACATCCGCAGGGGTTCGCCTTTCGGTTAGGCGGCTTGCTGGCGAAGCACCTTTTCGCTTGATGCTGACTCGATATGCCGAACCAACGCGGCGCAGATCAGCGGGAACGAAGACTCGTGATAAAGCTTCGCGGCTTTGTCGGTGGCGGCATGAGGAAAGCCAAGACCCGCCAGTCCTTCGGCACTCAAGGCGATAGGTGCCAAGCGTTCATTGATCTGACCGAGGCGAAGGGTGGGAGCCCCAATAGGATCGGTGTGCACCGCCGGGACTGGTCGTGAGACCGCGATGGGTGTGCGTTCGATTACAGGTGCCGGGGCAGCCTGAGTGACAACCGGCGCGGGCTGCTCGGCTACCTTTGTTGCCGCATACTTTGCTTCCAGTTCGCGCGTCTTGGCAGCTTCCAGCTTGTTTTTCATTTCCTCGCGCGCCGATGCAATGGCGTCCGTCACGCGCGGACGGGGATCGCTTTCCCAGTCCTTCGCCCCAGACTCGAAGATTCCAATGGCTTTCTGGATGTATGGCACGCTTTCAAACTCGATTCGGCGAGCGTTTTTCCAGATGCTGGCGATAAGAGCATCTTCGGCCTCCTGCGCCTCGCGCGCTTTGGCCGCAGCCCGCTGTTCTTCCTCGACCCGAATGCGTGCGCGTTCCTTCGCGATCCTCTCTGCCTCGGCTGCCTGGTGGTCGGAGATTCGCGTTTTGATAACCAACTTCAGGTCATCCATCGGCTTGCCGATCAGCGCCAACTTGTCGGAGAACAGAAACTCGAAGCCGGACGTCTCTTCGCGGAGGCATGACAAACTGGCACGAATCGCTTTGGCTGATGCATCGGCGGCGATCTTGGCATTTGCCAGAACCGTATCGACGCCATCCTGAATGCTCGCCATGGTCCGCTTACCTTTTGCAGAACCAGCAAAGTCGGGAATCGGAAGGGAGATCCACGGGCCACCGGTCTCTTCCTTCAGGCTGGCGATGTGCTGCTCGTAAGCCCGCTTGCCGCCAAGGATGATGTTTTCCTTGATCTCGACCTTGCGGCGCGTGACCAGTTTGTCCAGCTCCAGCCGAACCGATCGAGCCTCGGCGCTAATGTCGTCAATCGTCTTGAACAACAGATCGATGCTTTGCGTCTGGCTGAGGGCATGTTCCTTCGCCGCGGCAAGACGCGACTCGACTTCGCCACACCACTTAACCGTCTTCTCGGCGTCGGCAAACTGTTGATCGGTGGTCAGTTCCCGGTTGATGCCAGAGAAGACTGATAACGCGTGATCCTTGAACTCGGCCAAGTTGCTCGCCGTCACCATGCCGGTGACTTCGAGGCGCAGTGCCGGGAGGGTTTCCGGAGTACGGCCCAGCGGCTTCTCTACGACGACGGCCGGAACGTAGGTGGCAAGATCGCGGGAAAATTGCGCCCAGCCTGCGTGGATACGCTCGAACCAAGCATTATCCGGAAAGACTTCCATGTGCTCCATCTGATCGCGGGTGCCGTCTGACACCACGAAAATGACCTTCTTCGCGCCGGTGACGAGCATGACTTGCTGGCATTGCGGCATGTATTCGTCGGGGAGCACTCCGGCTCGGACTGCAGACGACAGCCCTGCGTTGTATTGCTTGTGTTCGAACGCAATCTCCTCACTCATCGTCAGGCCGTCGCACGACGCCGACAGGTCACCGTCCGAGCAAGTCACGGGGTAGAGGTCTTCTCCGATCAGCTCCTCGACGATCGGCCGCGCCATTGCCTCGACTTCATGGCCGTGGTCAAGGATGTGCTCCTGCACCCAATCGCTGAATTCTTTAGCGGTGCCCGTATGCTTCATGTGAAGCAGTTCATTCCGCTTGACCTTAGACGACAGGCCCAACATCGCAGCGGCTTCTGAGGCGCCATGGTGGCTTTGACGGAATAGAAGCCACTCATCGCTCCCCTGAATGAGGTCGTGAACTTGGCGGTTACTCATTTTCGTGGCTCCATGAATCGATGGTCAACTTCTGCGCGTCCGTAAGCAGGGCACCCTTTGTTTCAATGAAGGCGATCATCCCTGTCGGCGTTTTCCGTTTGGATTTGACAATCTCGCGCCAGGACGCCTTGTTCTTTTCAAACGACTCTTGGCTGTATTGCGGCCGCGATTGGGCGCTGCCAGCATTGCTTGGGGTCGACTGCGACGAGTTCGCGCCTTTGTCCGATCCTCCTTGGTCGCCTTCTGCGCTACCTGCGCCGTCGTCGTCTTCGCCCTTGGTGGACATGCCGGTCGCAGAAAGCAGGGTGTAGCGCTGCAGGTAGGTGATCGTGCTGCCGGACTGCTGCAGGATGTTCTTTTTCCCACTGGCGTCCGGGGGGCCTTCCATCGTCACTTTCTTCGAGT
>JAQGNS010000005.1 GCA_028291705.1 Nevskia sp. | reverse complement strand
GTCGAAAACTGGGAACGCACCATCCGTAAGCGCGGCGGCCTGGTGGTGTTCGCGTCGCAGTCGCCGGAGTCGATTACCGGCAGTCCAGTCGGTGGCGTCATCGTCAGCCAGTCGCCGACGCACATCTTCATGCCCAACCCGAACAGCGAAGCCAGGAAGTTCGAGGGCTACAACCTGTCACAACGCGAGCTGGAGCTGGTTCTGACCCTGGACAAGGAAAGCCGCTGCTTCCTGGTCAAGCACGGCCAGCACAGCGTCATCTGCAAGCTCGACCTGGGCGGCATGGCCGACGAGATCGCCATTCTGTCGGGCCGGCAGAACACAGTGGAGCTGCTGGACAAGATCCTCGCCGAAGTCGGCGAAGACCCATCGGCTTGGATGCCGGTGTTTCATCAACGGAGGAAGTCCCCATGAAAGCGAAACGAGTCTTGCTGTCCATCTTGATCGCCTGCGCGGTCGCCATCGGCGCACCCGCGCAGGCCGATTACCCGGTAATCGACATTGCCAACCTGGCGCAGGCCCTGGAAGCGTTCATGCAGCTCACGGCTCAACTGCAACAGTTGGAACGCCAGTACACGCAGATGCAGCAGCAGTATCAGTCCCTGACCGGCAGCCGCAATATGGGCGGCCTGTTCAATTCCAGCAGTGAGCAGCAAATGCGGATGTATGCACCCGGCTCCTGGCAGCAGTCCTTGCAGGTGCTCCAGCAAGGCGGCCTGCCCGGCAGCGCCGCCGATGTGCAACACGCATCCCAATCCTTCGCCCAGACGCAGGGCATCACGCAATCGGGATCGCAGGTCTTTCCGGGCAATCCCGCCAATGCGCAGGCGTATACGGCCAGCACCGGTGCCACCGCCGCCGCCGCGGGCCTCGGTCAGGCCGCCTACAACCAGACCCAGGCCAGGATGCAGCGGGTGCAGCAGTACCTGAGCCAGATCAACGGCACACCGGACCTGAAAGCCTCGATCGACCTCAACGCCCGCCTGCTGGCGGAAGTGAACGAGGCGCTGACGCAGATGATCCAGCTACAGGCAGCGCAGATCCAGGTGCAGGGGTCCGCCAATGCCGCGCAGTTGCGCGGCAAGGTACAGGAGGCGGCGTTCGTGCCGTACCAGGTCCAATGATCCGCCTGGCCGTGGTGCTGATGCTGTCATGGGCGCTGGTGGGCTGCGCCCACGAGGATTTGAAAGCGCCATGCCGGCATCCCTCGTTTTTAGACGAGGGATGCGGTCCCCTGAAGCCCATTCCGTAACGCAGTTCAAGGAGGTTGTATGGCAAGGATGCCACTACATCTCGTCCTGCCCTTGCTGGCGACACTGGTCGCCGGCTGCGGGCACGGCGATGCTTCGCAGGACAAGCTGGTGCAGGCGATGGACGCAGCCCGACAGCAGTCCGAGCAACAGCTTGCGACCGATCCCGCGCGGCAACCGCACCCGGACGACTCCAACCCGTTGCGGCGCAAGCTCGGCGACTTGCAGATACGAGAGCTGTTTTTCGGGGTAACGCAGACGCAAGGCGATTGGATCGCCTATCTACCCTGCTCGCAGGACAAGTTCGGCCTGCCGGTCGCCGGCCCCAATCGCATCTACCTGAAGCGCTGCGCGGCCCTGGAGCAATATCTGCTGAACAAGGCACGTGGCGCCGGCTTCGCCGACGCCACGGTCCGCGATGTGCTCGATCCGCGGATCAGCCATGCCGCGCACGAAGGGCCGCGGCCATGAGCACGGTTTTCACCGACTTTCTCAACAACGTGGATCTGGCGGTCAACAGCTTTCTGATCTCAGGGTATGACCGCGTGCGCGATGCGGTGGTGACGCCGCTGCGCCTGTGCCTGAGCATCTTCGTGGCGGTGTACGGCGTGCTGATGCTGACCGGACACGCCACGCTGTCGGTGCGCGGGGCCTTTGGACGACTGGGCATCATGCTGTTTGTGTACGTGCTGGCGACGAACGCGGATTTCTATACCAACTACATCGAGCAGTTGTTCGTCCAGGCGCCGGCGTCCATTGGCAACGTCCTGGTCGGCGGTGGTGGCACCGGCAGCCAGAACACCGCCATGGATCAGTTCTACACCACTGGCATGGATGCCGGCGACAAACTGTGGAGCCGGGGCAATCTGTACACGCTGTCGCCGCTGTTTGCCGCCGTGGTGGTCTACGCCATTACCTTGGGCGTGGCCGCTTATGCCGCCTTCCTGCTGGCCCTGGCTATGATCGGGCTGGCGGTGCTGCTGATCCTGACGCCGCTATTTGCGCTGTGCTACCTGTTTGGACACACGCGGCGGCTGTTTGAGGGGTGGCTTGGTCAGGTCATCCACTACGCCCTGGTGCCGGTCCTGGTCTATGGCGTGCTGGCGCTGATTCTGTCGATTGCGCAGACCCAGGTGCAGCAGATCGACGCCAACGCCGAGACGGCGACGTTCCCGCAGGTGCTCGAACTGGCACTGGCCGGTCTAGTGGCCATCCTGCTGCTGTCGCAGATCGTGGGAGTCGCCAGCGCCATAGCCGGCGGAATCTCGCTGAGCACCATGGGGACTTTCAGGGATTCCGTGAGCCGGGGCGGCGCGCTTGCCGGACGCCGCGCCATGCAATGGGCACGCTTCCTGGTCCGGCCGCCGCAGGGGCCGACGCGCACCTCGGGGAAAGGCCGTGGGCGCTGATAGGCCGGTACAAGACTTCGACGGTTACTTCAAAGCCGCCGAGGACTTCTACGAGGAGGGCTATCGCCGGGTCAAGGCTTCGCGCGACCGCGCCTGGATCGTGGCGGCGGCTTTTGCCGTTCTGGCGGGCCTCGCGATGCTCGCGGTGGCTTTCCTGGCCCCGCTGAAGCGGACGGACGTGGTTCCCGTCGTAGTCGACCGGAGTACCGGGGAGGCCCATATAGAAACGCAATTGACAGGACAGACCATAAGCCAGCAGGAGGCAGTACGCAAGGCCGATCTGGCGACCTATGTTATTGCTCGGGAATCTTTCGACCGGCCCCTCGTTAACCAGTATTACGGCGCGGTGCAGGGTCGGTCCACCGAAGCCGTGCTCAAGCCCTGGGTGGCGCAGTTCCAGACGGGCACGCCCGACTCTATCTATACCCGCTACCCGGCCGGGAGCACCCGCACGATCGACGTGCGCAGCGTGGTGCTGCTGGGCGACGCGCTCGGCCAGGTTCACTTCACGGCCACGGTGGTCAAGGCCACTACGGTTAGCACCGAAAACTACATCGCCAGCATCGGTTTTGAATACGTCAGCGACAAGCTGGGCTTCCAGCAGCGCCTGCGCAATCCGCTCGGTTTCGTCGTCACCTCGTATCGCGTCGATCAGGAATCACTGCCCAAGGAAGGTGCCCCATGAGATGGATAACCGTACTCCTGTTGCTAGCCGGCACGGCCGGCGCCACCCAGCTCCCGCAATCCGGCCCCGAAGATCCCCGCATCCGAATGGTGGTCTACGACCCCTCGCAAGTGGTCCTCATCAAATGCCATGCCGGCTTCGAGCAGATGATCGAGCTAGGCGAAGGCGAGAAGATCGAATCGCTATCGCTGGGCGATTCCCTGGCCTGGCAAGTGGTGCCGAATAAGGAAGGCAACCGGTTGTTTCTCAAACCGGTGGAGCCCAAGGCGCACACCAACCTCGCGGTCATCACGAACCGTCGCAGCTATGCCTTTGAGCTGGTGGCGGTCAACCTGCTGGCCGAGATCGACACCCTCAGCTACGTCGTCCGCTTCCAGTATCCGCAGGATGAGGACGCCAAGGTGCAGGCCCAGCTCGCTGCGGTTGCGCACGACAAGCAGCAAGAAGTGGTGCCGGACAGGAAGACCGATCCCTCCGCCTGGAACCTGGACTACACCTTCCAGGGCAACACCGAGTTATCTCCGCTGCACGTCTTCGATGACGGCACGTTTACTTATTTCCAGTTCCGGGACAAGCAGGACGTGCCGGCGATCTTCCTGGTCGCCGACGGCCAGAACGAGTCCCTGCTCAACTACCACGTCTCCGGCAAGTATGTGGTGGTGGAGCGCACGGGCAAGCAATTCACGCTGCGCAGCCGCGCCGGAGTGGTCTGCGTCTACAACGAGACGGCGTTTCGGGCACAGGCGGCGACGCCTCCTGCCGCACCCGCTGCCCCAGCAACAGCATCGGAGCCATGATCCGTGGCCGCCCCAGACCCTGAGAACGGCGAACGCCAGGACGAAGAGAACCACCGCAGCCGCGGCGCCAGCCCGGTGGTCGAGGGCCGCGGCCGCAGCAAGCTCACCATGGTCGCGGCGTTCCTCGGCATGGTGCTGGTGGTGGGCTTTCTGTTCGTGACCGGAGGGAACAACAGTAAGCCCCGGCCGGCGGCGAAGACGACGGCCATTGCCAGTGCGCCGGGGCTGCCGCCGGTAGCGCCGGCTCC
>JAQGNS010000025.1 GCA_028291705.1 Nevskia sp. | reverse complement strand
TTCCGGGAGAGGCAGGATGCCTGCGACAACCATCAAGCAAGAGCTGGAAGCCGGCGCGGAACTGATCGTCCGCTACGCCCTGCTGGACGGGGCGCAATGGCATTTCCAGAACGCCGAACTGCTCTCCGCCGCCGGCCGCACCCTGGCCTCCTATCCGACTTCCAACGAAGCCGCGCGCCTGCTCGGCAGCGAACTGCGCCCGGCCCTGGCGCGGCTCAAGGCGGTACTGGATCGTCTGCGTCTGCAATTCCCTGCCGCGCTGACCGCCGAAGCGCACCTGCTGCGCCTGAGCATGAGCTACCTGGTGCGCCATTACGCGGTACAGGACGAGGCCGGCATGATCCTGTGCCAGTGGCGCAATCCCGCAATGCCACCGTCCACCGATACGCAGCCCGGCAACAGGTTCGCCCGCTTGTAAAGAACTGCTACGCGGCGATTACCGTCGCGCGCCCCCTGCGATTCCATAGGGTGGAAAATCCGCGCAGCCGGCCGTGCGGCACTGGTGTCACGCACGACCTCACGCCCACAAAAAAGGGGAGCCGCAGCTCCCCTTCTCAAACCATCGCGGGATTTAACCGCCGATGGTCTTCTTCAGACCAGCCGAAGACTTGAAACGCACGTTCTTCTTCGCCGGGATCTTGATTGCGGCGCCGGTGGCCGGGTTGCGGCCCTTGCGCGCCGGGCGCTTCTTCACTTCGAAGATGCCGAACTGTGACAGCGCAACCTTGTGACCCTTCTTCAGGGCCTTGGTCACGTCTTCCAGCAGATCAACCACCAGGGCATCGACGCGGGACTTCGGCAGGTCATGTTTCTTGGCCAGGACTTCGACGAGGTCCTTGCGGGTCAGCGTATCGCTCATTGTGCTCCTTCTTGTGTTTCGTGTGATTCTGAATGGTGAAAGTGTTGCCTGCGTAGATTAGCAGGAGTTTCGTAAAAACCCTATTACCGCAGGGGTTTTTACCATGCCTCATTTACAATCATGCTATGCCGTGATTTGCAAGTGCGGAAGCGCATTTTCCGCATATGCATATGATCATTGGGGAACTACGCATATTGCATTATTAAAATGCACAGTGTCGATACTGCCGGCCAGCCGTTGTAACAATTCATTCCCGCACTGCGCGGCGCTGTCTTGATCGCGTCGCGTCGCCCGCAAAACAGAAAAGGCGCGCCCGGTTTTCCGGGCACGCCTTTCGCGCCGTGCAATGTTAAGGCGTGGCCGGATGTGGATAGGGCCCATACTCGTTGTCGCCCGGCTGACTTTCAAGAACGTCGAATACGATCAGCACCACCGCGCCGATGATGGGCACGAAGGCGATCAACAGCCAGAAGCCGCTGCGTCCCGTATCGTGCAGACGCCGGATGGAAACGCCGATGCCGGGCAGCAACACCGCCAGGCTGTAGATCGAACCCAGGATGCCGACACCGGACGCCGTGCGGGTTCCCAGGATGTGATCGACAATCGCCACGATCACGGCGGCGATGATATTGAACAGCAGAAACATCCAAAATTCGGTGCGCGAGGCGCGCCCGTCGAACACCGCATACTTCTTCAACACTGACGTATACCAGTTCATGCCTTCCCCCTGTTTGCGTGGAACACGCTGGATACCGCATCGAGCAGATCAAAACCTAGAACCGCATCCCCGATTAGTCAATCGTTGCGACAGCGCAGTTGTGACAGTGGTCGCAGGTTACGGCATCGCCACGGCCGGACAGCCCGAAATTATTTCCGCGCATCCGGCTGCTTCTGCATCTTCACCTTCCACGCCACCGACCAGCCGTCCTTGGTCTTCAGCTCGTTGATCGACTCGTAGGCATCGTCGCCGCTGCGCTGCCAATGGCTGCGGTAAGTCTGCTGCTGGCCGTTGTCGCTATAGCTGGTCGGTGGAAACATCAGGCCGTCGCCCGCGGCTTCCACGCTGCCCTTGCTGTAGCCGCCCTGGTTCTCGATGTACAGGTACTGGATCTGCCGGGACGCAGTGTCCCAGTAATACAGCGTCTCACCGAGGTAGTCGGGATGGCCGTCGCCGTGCACCACATGACGGTCGCGCAGGAAATGACCGTCGTAAACCCATTCGAAGCAATGCTCGTCGGTCTGCGGCTGGTTCGGAAAGTCGCCTTTCCAGCAATGGCCGGCGAGGAAAGCCATCGGCTTGAACGGATCCGCCGGTGCCGTCGGCGCCGCATCCGCCAAGGCCGCCGCGGGAAGGATCAGGCACAGCGAAATCAATGCGCGCATGGGGATTCTCGATGCCGAAAGGCCAGCAAGCGGGCCGCGAACGGAACAAAGCCGGTGTATCCAGTGAGGATATAGAGGAGGGCCGGGGAAAAGCCAGTCCGCCGTGAACTGCATCACAGCCCGCCCCGCCCTGCACCGGAATTTCATCGGCGCTGCACGAAATTGCCGCGTTTTCTTGCTACCTTGGCGTTGCCTTAAAGGGGCAGACCATAAAGCCAGATCAGGGAGATCCGTCATGAAGCATAGCCAGCTCGCCATCGCCGCACTGTTGTCCCTCACCGCCTCCGCCGCCTGGGCCACGCCCTGCGACTCGGTCAAGGACCAGATCGACGCCAAGATCAAGGCCAAGGGCGTAAAAACCTACACGCTCGACGTCGTCCCCGCCGCCGAGGTCAAGGACCAGAAAGTGATCGGCAGCTGCGAAGGCGGCGCCAAGAAAATCGTCTACAAGCGCAGCTGAGCAGCGGCGCGGCTTTCGGCAGGGCCCATCGTGCCGGAAGTCGCCCGGTACACCTCGCTTGTCATCCCTGGATCAGTTCCGGGGATGACAATGCGAACCTGAGGCAACCCCGACAGCCCGGACCCGTCTGGCCGCCAAACACCCCCGGCCACGGCTCCTTTTTCCGCCATCCCCCGGATCGGCGACAATAGCCCCATGCAGATCGGCCCCTACCGCATCGAACCCGCGCTGGCGCTGGCCCCCATGGCCGGCGTCACCGACCGGCCGTTCCGCGTGCTGTGCAAGCGCCTCGGCGCCGGGCTGGCCGCGTCCGAGATGACCATCGACGACCCGCGCTTCTGGAACACGCCCAAGTCGCGCACCCGCATGGACCACCGCGGCGAGCCCGGCCTGATCGCCGTGCAGATCGCCGGCGCCGATCCGCAGCGCCTGGCTGAGGCCGCGCGCCACAACGTCGCCCACGGCGCCCAGATCATCGACATCAATATGGGCTGCCCGGCGAAAAAAGTCTGCAACGCCGAATCCGGCTCGGCGCTGATGCGCGACGAGGCCCTGGTCGAACGCATCTGCCGCGCCGTGGTGGAAGCCGTGCCGGTGCCGGTGACCCTGAAGATCCGCACCGGCTGGGCCCGCGCCCACCGCAACGGCATCACCGTGGCCCGCATCGCCGAGGATTGCGGCATCGCCGCCCTGGCGGTGCACGGCCGCACCCGCGAAGACCTCTACGCCGGCTCGGCCGAATACGACACCATCGCCGAGATCAAGCAGGCGGTGCGCATCCCGCTATGGGCCAACGGCGACATCGACACCCCGGAGAAAGCGCGCGAAGTGCTGCGCCACACCGGCGTCGACGGCCTGATGATCGGCCGCGCCGCGCAGGGCCGCCCCTGGATCTTCCGCGAGATCGCGCACTTCCTCGCCACCGGGGAACACCTGGCCGAACCCTCGCCGCGCGAAGTCGGCCAGCTGCTGCTCGAACACCTCGACGCGCTCTACACCCTGTACGGCGAAGCCGCCGGCCTGCGCGTCGCGCGCAAGCACATCCAGTGGTACTGCCGCAGCCATGCCGGCAGCGAGGCGTTCTGGCAATCGGTGAACCGCGTCGACAGCGCGCCGCTACAGCGGCAACTGGTTTGCGGCTTCTTCGGCCTGGACGAAGCAGCCGGATCAGTCCTGGCCCAGGCCGCCTGAACCTCCACCCGCGCCGGGCGACGCGGCTCAGCGGCTGCCCGCATCGCGTGGCAGGCGGAACAGCACCTCAAGCTCTACGGCGCTCAGGAACGTCCGCGACAGGCGCAGGCCGCAGTAGATCCCCGCGCCGATGAAGGCGAACAGACTGCCGTACATCGCCACCTGCCCCAGCACCGCCTGCAGCCAGTGCGCCATCGGCGGCAGCGTCGGCAAGGCCGTCCCCAGCCATCCGTAGAGCGGCGTCCACGCTGCCGCGCCAAGGCAGCCGCACGCGGTGCACAGCAGCCACGCCAGGGCCAACCGGCCCGGGCGGATCTTCGATGGTTCGCCTCTCATCGTGCTTCCTGAATGCAATTCGTTACCGACAGTATGACGCGGGCCAGACAGCGGGTGAGGCCCGCCCCCGACAAGTACGCGCGCAACGGCAACCCCAATAAAAAAGGGGCCGCATGGCGGCCCCTTCAATGCTTCACTCCCTATGGGGGGAGCGTTTGTCGCTCAACTGTTACACCAGCCGCTGCTTACTGCAGCCGGCCGTCGACGCACAGCTCGAAGACGTGCATGGCATCGCCCACGCTGACCGAGAGCAGGCCCGGCGTCAGCGAGATGGTGGCGCGATCATAAGGCTTGGTCGTCTCCACACCGATCCACACCGCCGCCGGCGTGCTGCCGCCGATGGCGCCGAGCAGCGTCAGGGCCGACTGATCCAGGATCAGGCCTTCCTGCAAGGTGCTGACGCCCGTACTGTTGTTGAGGTAGGTAGCCACCTCGACCTGGTTGACCAGCGACAGGTCGACCGTGCCCTTGGGGAAGGACACGCCGAACACCGCGAACTTGCCGGCCGGCACCGTAGTGCCGCTCGGCAGCACCACCGACTCGTCAACCGAGGTCAGCAAGCCGCCCAGCAAACCCGCCGTCAGCGAGAATGTCGAGAAGGTGCTGAGGTTGCCGTCGATGATGTTGTTCGGCTCGGTCACGCTGTTGAGCAGCGTGGTCAGGGTCGAACCGCCGAGCAGGTTGAGCAGGGTGGTCAGCGGACCACCGAGCAGGCCGTTGGAGCCCACCGCGGTGGTGACGTTGCCGTAGGTCTTGGCGCCGCCGGTGCAGATGAAGTGACCAGTGACCGGCGTGCCGGGAGCGGTCGGCGTGCCGCCCTGGTTGATGGTGGTCGGACCGGTACCGTCGTTCGGCGGACCGCCGCTGCTGCTGCTGCCGGCGGTGATACCGCCGTCGTTGACGCCGAGATCCTGACCGTTCGAGGTACAGGCGCCCAGCGCCAGCCCGGCCAGCATCACCGTGCCCAGCATTGCCAATTTACGTTTCCCTGACATGACTATTTCTCCGTTTTGTTCATTTGATTCGGCAAGTCCTTTGCCAGTGCTCAATTGAGGATATGCAGTTCGACGCGGCGGTTGTACTCGCGGCCTTCGTCGGTGCTGTTGGTGGCGACGGGGTTTTCCTTGCCGTAGCCCTTGGCCTGGATGTGGCTGGCGTCGACGCCCTTTTCGACCAGGTAGGCCTTGACCGCTTCAGCACGACGCTGCGACAGCTTCAGGTTGTACGCGGTGCCGCCGACGCTGTCGGTGTAGCCGCCCAGTTCGACCTGCATGTC
>JAQGNS010000589.1 GCA_028291705.1 Nevskia sp. | reverse complement strand
CGTGAACACCAGCTTGCCCGGCATGTTTGCCGGCTCGGCGACGCTGGCCGTGAGCAGGTCCTGGCCCGGCAGTGGATCGGGCACCACCGGCAGCAGGCTGCCGATGATCGGCACCGGCAGTGGGATGCTGGAACTGCCGGCCGGCGAAGTGACCAGGGTCTTGCCCGGCACCACGCAGGCCGTGGGCACGCCGGCCACCGTCACCACCTGCGTCACCGGGGCACTGACGGCGCCGCGCGCGTTGCGCACCGTCAGGCTGGCGGTGTACACGCCTGGCGAGGCGTAGGTGTGCGGCGCGAACACGGGCACCTGCTGCTGCAGCGGCAAAGTGTCGTCGCCGAAATCGAGGGTGTAGTACTCGATGGCGTCGCTGGCGGGATCGCTGGAGGTACTGGCGTCGAAGCCGACGTTCAGCGGCGGCGGGCCGCTGCTGGCACCCGACTTGAGTCGCGCCACCGGCGGCCTCGGCACGACGCAGTTCCCGGACGCGGCCGGCAGGGCGGCATTGACCGCGGCCAGGTCGATGCTGCCGAAGCCGGTGGTGTAGTCCCAGCCGGTGGTGGCGATGTAGTCGCCATTGGTGCCGGTGGTGACGTCATGGAAGCCGGTGGCGGTGGAGAACAGGCCGCCGGCCGTATCCAGTTTGTAATACGCCGGCGCGGCGAACCCAAGGGTATTGCAGTGCGCGCTTTGCAGGCGCGCCCAGGCGCCGACGGCCAGCGGCGAGGACAGGCTGGTGCCGACCACGGCATAGTGGGTTCCGCCGACGATGGCATCGGCCGAGGCGGCGATGGCGACCTCGGGCAGGTAGATGCCCGCATCCATCGAGATATCCGGCACACCGCGGCCGACGCCGGTGCCGCCGAGCAGCTTGCCGATCAGGCCAAGACCGGGGATGTTGGTCAGCCCGTAGGACGGCACGATGCCTTTCTGCCAGATCGGCGCCGCTTCCAGCACGCTGATGCCGCCGCCACCGGACAGCCAGGCGGTTTCGGAGCTGTAGTTGAACTTGGCGTCGGTAACCAGGGAGGTGCCGCCGACCGCCACCACGTAGGGCGAGGAATCGGGATAGTTGGCCAGCAACGGGATGCCCGCCAGCGGGGCTCCCAGCAGGTTGATCGGCGAGCAGACGCCGCCGTCATCGCCGGTGGAGGCATGCCAGCTCAGACCCTCGACCGCGGCCTGCTCGAAGGCCTGGTCGGAGGAAGCGATGCCCGGCAGCAGCAGGCCGGTGGGCGCCAGCAGCTCGCAAGTGCCGTAGGACATATTGCCGGCGATGGCATCGGCCCTGTCGGCGAACTCGGTGTACTGGCTGACCAGGTCCGAAGCGTTCTCGGTGGCGTAGATGATGAGCTTCTTGACGTTGTGGGCGATGGCCGTGGACGACTGCGTGTCCAGATCCCATTCGTCATCGCCGGCGCCGGTCGGCGTCGGCACGCTGAACGGCGCGGTTTCACGCACCTCGACCGGCACATAGGGCAGGCCGTATTGCCGCTCCATCTGGCGCTGGTCGTCGACCACGCTGACGGTCTCGCTGCCGTAGGTGGAGATGGCGATGGTGGATTGCGAGCCGTCCGGCGAGGTGCCGGCGTCATAGGCGATGTCCCAGGCGGTGGGTGGAAACGCGGTGATGACCTGTCCGGTCGCGGCCGCCGCGGCGCTCGCGCCTTTCAGCAGGCCCAGGGCGCGCGAGGCGCCGGGGGTCAGCGGCGTCAGCACGGGGCGCGCCTCCTGCTGTTCCAGGCTGGTCTTGAACTCGGCCATGTTGTTCGGGCCCAGCACCGCCAGCACGATGCCGCCGAGGCTGTCCGGCACCTGCAGGTCCTTGACGTTGGCGCGCACGATGCGGCCGTCGCGCGGCACCAGCACCAGCTGCGTATTGAAGGCCTTCTGCACCACCGCCGCGGTGCCGGTGGCACTGACCAGCAGGCGATTGCCGGCCAGCCGGACGTTACTGAAGCCGGCGCTGCGCAGGTAGTCGGCCACCTTCTGCGCCTGCGCCTCGCTCGGCGAGAACGCCGCCGCGAACTGCGCGGGCGTCAGGTATTGGCCGTATTGCGGATTGCCGGGGGTGTAGAGGTTGGCCAGCAGCGCGTCGAGCGCGGCGCTGTTCTGGATCTTCAGGCTGAGGTGGACATTCATCACGGCCTCGGCCGGCACCGGCGCCATGCCGGCGGAAGCATCGGGCGCCACGGCCTTGGACAGTGTCCCCTCCCAGGCCGCGAGCGAAGGTAGCGGTGCGGCGAGCAGCGCCAGCAGCATTCCACCAGTGAGCAACGAACGGCGCCGCCCGTCAAACAGCTTCTGCAACAACGATTTCCCCAGCATGTGCCGAATCCCCCTGCCTTTTTGATAGACAACGGAGCCGGCACGCTTCGCCAGATATCGCGATGTGCACGGCTTCCCCAAACCGTTCAGCGGCGCTCCCCAGGTCTGTCAGGAGTAACGCCGTTGCTGTTCCGTCTTGTACGCCGCGATCCCCATCGCCTCGCGGACTGGCCCGTTCGACAACGCAAGCAAAGTGCCAAACCGGACGTTAACCTGCCGGCTCGTCCTGAATGATTGAAGATGCGGCCAGCCGGTCGCGCAATTGCGCCGAGCTGCCACGCAGGCATCGGCCCCGGCCGCAATGCGGCGGTTTACTGCGGTATTTCCCCGAGATGGCGTCGGCATCGACATGGCCCCCCATGTTCCGAACTACACCGCTGCCGCTTATGTTTTTAGTCGCGGCACGCCGTTCCAATCTATCGGGACATGGCAGCGGAAGCAAACGGCGGGCGTTCAGGCCTGTTGTCCGGCATCCGCGGGGCCTGCCGAATGCGGCATAGCGCCGGCAGCCCGCCGGCGCAATATCCGGTCCCGCAGCCACAGCGCGGGCTTTTCCACCGCCAGGTGCAGTGCCCAGCCGCCGAGGAAGGCGGTCAGCAGGGCGCACAGGAACACCTCATTGCTGTCCGCCGGGAAGCCGTAACGGGCCAGCAGCACCTGGATCAGGTGAATCAGCGGCTTGTGGATCAGATAAAGGGAATACGAGATGGCCGCGATGAAAGCCGTGACGCGGGAGTCGAAGCGGCTGAGCACGCAGGACGGGCTCAGGGCCGCCAGCACCAGGACGCCGTAGCCGAGATCCACCAGCGGATAGCCGAACACGGTGGCATTGAAGGTGATGAGCTCGGCGCAGAGGAACCACGCCCCGGTGAGCATGGCCAGGGCCAGCAGCAGCAAGGCATTGCCATGCCGGGTCAGGCGCGACCACAGGCCGGGCTGGAAGTGGTACAGGGCCGCCAGGCAGACGCCCGTCACCAGGCCGTCCATGCGGTTGTAACTGGGGTAATAGATCCACTTGTAATAGCTGATCCCCAGGCCGTTGCGGCTGCCGGACTGGAGGATCGGCTCGATGAACAGCTCCCAGCTATAGAAGCGCAGGAACAGGCCCAGGCCGAACAGAACCGGCACCAGCCATAGCGCCCACCGGCGCGGCTTCAGCACCGCCAGGGCCAGCACCACCAGCGGCATCAGCAGGTAGAACTGTTCCTCGACGCAGAGCGACCAAGCATGGGAAAAGGCGCTGCTGGTGCGCAAGTCGAGGCCGAAGTTCTGGGTGAAGGTAAGGAAGCGCCACAGCGGCGGCAGCTCACCTCGCTCCTTGAAAGCGGGAATGCTGAAGTACAGCAGCAGCACGGCCAGGTAGGCGGGCACGATCCGCAGCAGGCGCTTGAAGTAGAACTCACCCAGCGCCAGGGGCCGGCCGCCGGCCACACGCCCGAGCAGCTGGCCGCCGATGAGGTAGCCGCTGAGCACGAAGAACAGGTCGACCCCGGTCCAACCGAAGCTGCCAACAGTCTCGACCCAGTCCGGATGCCCGAACAGGCCGAAGTGGTAGACCAGCACCAGCAGGATCGCCAGCGCGCGCAGATGGTCCAGTCCGGCCAGGCGCTTTTCTGGCTGGGGGATTGGCATAACAACGGTTGCTTGATCGGGGGCGCGCATCAGGTTCGGTGCCAGCATGGAATACGCAGGGCAGTGGACCCCGCGGCAGGCGATCAGCTTAAAGCGCGATTGTGCAAACGGCGTGCAGGGGCCGGCGATTGCGCCGGCGCCGGCATCGGGAGATGCTAGTGCCCTGCCCTGCCGCCGGTTCCAGTCTTGACCACGCTCGACCTTGCTCTCGATCTCGCCTTTGTGCGCTCCCAGTTTCCCGCCTTCGCTGAACCCTCGCTGGCGGGACAGGCGTTCTTCGAGAATGCCGGCGGCTCCTATGCCTGCCGCCAGGTCATCGACCGGCTGGGCGAGTATTACCGCCGGCTCAAGGTGCAGCCCTATTACGCCTACCCCGCTTCGCAGGAAGCCGGCGAGTGGATGGACGCGTCCCATGTGCGCCTGGCCGAATACCTGAACGTCGGCGTCGATGAAGTCCATTTCGGGCCTTCGACCTCGCAGAACAGCTACGTGCTGGCCCAGGCCTTGCGCAAGCTGCTGAAGCCGGGCGACGAGGTGATCGTCACCAACCAGGACCATGAGGCCAACAACGGCGTGTGGCGCCGGCTTGCCAGCGACGGCATCGTGCTGCGGGAATGGGTGGTCGATCCGGCCAGCGGCATGCTGGATCCCGCCGCGCTGGACGGACTGATCAACGAACGCACCCGCGTACTGGCCTTTTCGCAGTGCTCCAACATCGTCGCCCACATCAACCCGGTGGCGGCGATCACGGCGAAAGCCCGCGCCGCCGGGGTGATCAGCATGGTGGACAGCGTCGCCTACGCACCGCACGGCCTGCCCGACGTGACGGCGCTGGGCGCCGACATCCTGCTGTTCTCCCTGTACAAGACCTTCGGCCCGCACCTGGGCGCGATGGTGGTGCGTCAGCCGCTGCTGGAGCGGCTGAGCAACGAGGCGCATTATTTCAACGGCGCCTACACCCGCAAGCGGCTGGTGCCCGCCGGCCCCGACCACGCGCAGATCGCCGCCGCGCGCGGTGTGGCCGAATACTTCGATGCACTGGACGCCCACCACGGCGGTGGCGCGGCCGCCGGCCGGCCGCAACGCGTACGGCAACTGCTGCGT
>JAQGNS010000551.1 GCA_028291705.1 Nevskia sp. | reverse complement strand
GCTGCTGGCAGCGGCGCAGGGCATCGACTTCCACGCCCCGTTGGAAACTTCCCCGGTGTTGCTCGACGTGCAGGCGCTGGTACGCGGGCGCGTGCCGTTCTACGCCGAGGATCGCTATTTCGCCCCGGACATCGAGGCAGTGACACGGTTCCTCGGAGAAGGCAAGCTGACCGCGATGGTCGGGAGCATACTGCCGTCGTTCGCCTGAGCCCCCGCTCGAACGCTTGACCCGCTGGAGGAGAGGACTACAACAATGACAAAAAGCTACTTCGCCGAAGCCGCCATGCTGCCCACGGGCTGGGCCCGCGATGTGTTGTTCGAAGTGGGGCCCGATGGCCTGATCGTGAAGGCCACGCCGCGCGTGGCGGCCGGCGATGCCGAGCGCCTGCGCGGCCCGGCGATTCCCGGCATGCCGAACCTGCATTCGCACGCCTTCCAGCGCGCCATGGCCGGACTGACCGAGAAGGGCGGCCCGCAGGGCGACAGCTTCTGGTCCTGGCGCAAGCTGATGTATGGCTTCCTCGAGAACCTGACGCCGGACGACGTCGAGGTCATCGCCACGCAGTTGTATATCGAGATGCTGCGCGCGGGGTATACGACGGTGGCCGAGTTCCATTACCTGCACCACGATCCGAAAGGGCAGCCCTACGCCAATCTTGCCGAGACCGGCGAGCGCATCGCGGCGGCGGCGCGCCAGTGCGGCATGGCCTTGACCCTGCTGCCGGTGTTTTACGCGCACGGCAATTTCGGCGGCGTCGAGCCGACCGTGGGGCAGCGGCGCTTCATCAACTCGCTCGACGGTTTCGGCCGCATTCTCGAATCGCTGGCGAAGACCGTGCGCGCCGATCCGTCGCAGCGCATCGGCGTGGCGCCGCACTCCCTGCGCGCGGTGACGCCGGAAGAACTGAAGGTGGTGGTGTCGGCGATGGAGCGCATCGACGCCAAGGCCCCGATCCACATCCACGCCGCCGAGCAGCAGAAGGAAGTGGATGATTGCCTCAGTTGGAGCGGCACGCGCCCGGTGGCCTGGCTGCTGGACCAGATGCAGGTCGATGCCCGCTGGTGCGTGGTGCATGCCACACACATGGATGCCAACGAGACCAAGGCGCTGGCGCGTTCCGGCGCGGTGGCCGGTCTGTGCCCCACCACCGAGGGCGATCTCGGCGATGGCTTCTTCAACGCGGCTTCGTATCTGCGGGCCAGCGGCAAGATCGGGATTGGCGGCGACAGCCACGCGGCGGTCGATCCCTTCCTGGAACTGCGCCTGTTCGAATACGGCCAGCGTCTCAAGTTGGAGCGGCGCAACGTGCTGGCTCTGGCCATCGGCGATTCGCTCGGCGGCCAGCTCTATCGCGGCACCTGCGCCGGTGGCGCGCAGGCGCTGGGGCAGAACATCGGCCAACTGGCCGAGGGCTTCCGCGCCGACTGGGTGGTTCTCAACGGCGACGATCCGGCGCTGGCCGAGCAAAGTGGCGACGGCCTGCTCGACGCGGCCATTTTCGGGCCGGTGCGGGCGCCGGTGCGCGATGTGATGGTGGCGGGGCAGTGGCAGGTGCGTGATGGTGTGCATGCGCAGGGTGAAGCCAGCTTGAAGCGCTACCGCACCGTGATGAAGCGCCTTCTGAGCTGAGCATCCGCATGAAGCACTGGGACGCAATCTGGCTCAATGCCCGTCTGGCGACCATGGATGCCGGCGGTGACGGCTACGGCACCATCGAGGATGGTGCGGTGGCCGCGCTGGATGGACGCATCGCCTGGGTTGGCCGGCGTGCCGAACTACCGGGCGCTTGGCGCGCGCGCATCGAGCATGATTGCCGCGGCGGCTGGCTGACGCCGGGGCTGATCGACTGCCACACCCACCTGGTCTATGCCGGCAGCCGCGCCGGCGAGTTCGAGCAGCGCCTGCAAGGCGTGAGCTATGAAGAGATCGCCAGGGCAGGGGGCGGCATCGTCTCCACCGTGCGGGCGACGCGCGCGGCCAGCGAGCAGGAGCTGCTGCGGCAGAGCAGCCGGCGCCTCGCCGCGCTGATGGCCGAAGGTGTCACCACGGTGGAGATCAAGTCGGGCTACGGCCTCGACACCGTGACTGAGAGCCGTATCCTGCGGGTGGCGCGGCAACTCGGCCTGGCTTGCGCCACCGAAGTGAAAACCACCTTCCTCGGCGCGCATGCCCTGCCGCCGGAATATGCGGGACGTGCCGACGCGTATATCTCCCTGGTGTGCGAGGAGATGTTGCCCGCGATCCATGCGGCCGGGCTGGCCGATGCGGTCGATGCATTCTGCGAAGGCATCGGCTTCACGCCACAACAAACCGCCCGTGTATTCGAGAAGGCGCGCGCGCTGGGCCTGCCGGTGAAGCTGCATGCCGACCAGCTGTCCGACCTCGGCGGCGCTGGCCTCGCGGCGGAGTATGGGGCGCTGTCGGCCGATCACCTGGAATACAGCTCGCAGGCTTCGGTTGAGGCGATGGCTCGGGCCGGCACGGTGGCGGTGCTGCTGCCGGGTGCTTATTACTTCCTGCGCGAAACGAAGTTGCCGCCGATTGCGGTCTTGCGCGAGCGAGACGTGCCGATGGCCCTGGCTACAGACTGCAATCCCGGCACTTCGCCCTGTACCTCGCTGCTGCTGATGCTGAATCTGGCCTGCACCTTGTTCCGATTGACGCCGGCTGAAGCGCTGGCCGGGGTGACGCGCCACGGTGCGCGGGCGCTGGGCTTGCAGAAGGAAGCGGGGCGCATCGCGGTGGGTTTGCGTGCCGACCTGGCCTTGTGGGAAATAGAACGCCTGGCGGAACTGGCCTACGCTTTCGGCGCAAATCCCTGCGTCGGCCGTTACTATGCCGGGACCGTTGCCCCGGTATCCGCATGACTCCGAACGACCGACTATTCACCCTGGTGCCCGGCAGCACGCCGCTGCTGAT
>JAQGNS010000260.1 GCA_028291705.1 Nevskia sp. | reverse complement strand
CCCGCTATGGTTTGTCCTTCTGCCGCTGCTCGGCGTTCCGGCCCTGTTCCATCGAACGGTCGCGCTGCTCCTGCGGGTTGCGCGAGGAGTCCATCGAAGCCGAGCCGTGCTGCCGATTGCCCTGGCTGAGATCATCCTGCCGGTGCTGGCCGGAACGCTGCTGGGAACCTGGCTGCGGGGACTGCTGGCTTTGCGGCTGCCCGCCATGCTGCTGGCGGCTCTGCTCGTTCTGGTGCTGCTGGCCGGCGCGCGGGGCATCCCGCTCGGTATCCGGTTGGCCCGGGCGCTTTTCCGGGTGATCCTTCTGATGCTTGGACATGTCTGCCTCTCCTTCCATGAATGGCCACGTGCCGTGGGCGGGGATTTGGTATCCCTGCCTGATATAAGAACGGGCTCAATCGCGGGAGTTCCATTGGATTTCGGCCTGTTTCGGCCGCATCCAATACGCTGTTTGGTCCAGCTCCGGGGAAATCGGCCTAGCGCTGGGCTTCCAGCGATTCCCAGCGGGCGTAGGCCGTCGTCAACTCGGCCCCGATCGCCGCCAGGCGTTCCTGGATGGTGACCGCCCTGGCCTTGTCGCGCTGGTAGATGCTGCCGTCGCTGAGCAGTTCGGAAAGCTGGCCCTGTTCGGCTTCGAGCTTTTCGATCAGGCCGGGCAGGGTGGCGAGCTCGCGCTGTTCCTTGTAGTTCAGCTTGGCGTTGGCGGCGGACTTGGCCTGCGGCGCGGCCTGCTGCCGTGGTGCGGATGCCGAGGGCTTGCCCTCGCTCTTGCCGGATCCCGGCGAGAAGCGCTGCCGCAGCCAGTCCTGGTAGCCGCCGATGTACTCGCCGATGCGGCCGCGGCCTTCGAACACCAGGCAGCGCGTCACCACATTGTCGAGGAATTCGCGGTCATGGCTGACCAGCAACACGGTGCCGCTGTATTCGCCGAGCTTTTCCTCCAGCAGGTCCAGCGTTTCCACGTCGAGATCGTTGGTCGGCTCGTCCAGCACCAGCAGGTTCGACGGCTGGGCGAACAGCCGCGCCAGCAGCAGGCGCGAGCGCTCGCCGCCGGAGAGGGCCTTCACCGGGCTGCGCGCGCGGTCCGGCGTGAACAGGAAATTCTGCAGGTAGCTCATCACATGCAGCTGGTTGCCGTCGATCTCGACGAAATCCTTGCCGTCGCCGATGTTCTCGTAAACCGGCTTGTTCTCGTCCAGCAGCGCGCGCAACTGATCGAAGTAGGCCACCTGCAGGTTGGTGCCGTTCTTCAGCGTGCCGCTGTCCGGCGCCAGCTTGCCCAGCAGCAGGTTGAGCAGGGTGGTCTTGCCGGCGCCGTTGGGGCCGATGATGCCGAGCTTGTCGCCGCGCAGCAGGGTGGTGGAGAAATTGTTCACCAGCACGCGCTCGCCGCGGGCGAAGCTCACGTTCTCCGCTTCCACCACCAGCTTGCCGGAGCGTTCCGCTTCCTGCACCGCCAGCTTCACCTGCCCGGGCAGGCGGCGCCGCGCGCGATCTTCGTCGCGCAGCTTGTACAGGCGTTCGACGCGGCCCTGGTTGCGGGTGCGGCGCGCCTCGATGCCCTTGCGGATCCAGGTTTCTTCCTGGGCCAGCCGCTTGTCGAACAGGGCGCCCTGCTGCGCCTCCGCGCGCAATGCTTCTTCCTTGCGGCGCAGGTAGTCGTCGTAGGTGCCGGGCCAGCTGCGCAGGATGCCGCGGTCCAGCTCGATGATGCGCGTCGCCAGGCGGCGCAGGAAGGCGCGGTCATGGGTGATGAACAGCAGGGTGCCGTTCCAGCCGAGCAGGAATTCCTCCAGCCAGGCGATGCTGTCGATATCCAGATGGTTGGTCGGCTCGTCGAGCAGCAGCAGGTCCGGCTCCGCCACCAGGGCCTGGGCCAGCAGGGTGCGGCGCTTGAGGCCGCCGGAGAGGGCGGAGAATTCGACATCGCCGTCCAGGTCGAGGCGCGTCAGCACCGTCTGCACCCGGCTATCCAGCGACCAGCCGTCGTGCGCTTCCAGTGCGCTCTGGATGTCGCCCAGCGCCTTCATGTTGTCCGGATCGTCATGCAGCAGGCGGTGGTATTCGGCCACCAGCCGCCCGGCTTCGCCGAGTCCGGCCGCGGCCACCTGGTAGACGGTGCCGGCCAGGCCCTTCGGCACATCCTGCGGCAGTTGCGCCACGCGCAGGTTCTGCGCGCGTACGATATCGCCGCCGTCGGGCAGGATGCTGCCGGCGATCAGCTTCATCAGGGTAGACTTGCCGGTGCCGTTGCGGCCCACCAGGCACAGCCGTTCGCCCCGCTCCAGCGTCAGTTCCACCTTGTCGAGCAGCACGGTGCTGCCCAGGTTCAGGCTCAGGTTTTTAAGGTTCAGCAGCATGGGGCGGACGCAGGGGGGAAGATCAGGCGCGCTATTGTAGTCGTTGCGGACCGGCCACATGATCGGGAAGGGCCGCCGCTGCCGCGTTGAGCTGCCCCGAAGCACCGGTTACCCTGCACCCCGGAATCCGTCCAGGATTCCGGACCAATTCCGTTTCGCAAGACCCCAGGACCCTACATGAACAGAAGCTTCCCCTCCCTCGGCTCCATCCCGAAAGCGGCCGATCCCGAGGAAGTCCCGCCGGGCGCCGAGGCCGCCACGCCGCCACCGGCCGCCGTGAACGAGCTGGAGCTGCGTCTGCTCAACCAGCGCAAGGTCCTGATCTTCGGCGAGATCAACGACAAGCTGGCGCGCGACGTGGTGGGGCGCCTGCTGTCCCTGGCCAGTGATTCCGAAAAGCCGATCGACGTCTACGTCAATTCCCCCGGCGGCCACGTCGAGAGCGGCGACAGCATCCACGACATGATCCGCTTCGTCGACGCCATCGCCCCGGTGCGCATCATCGGCACCGGCTGGGTCGCCAGCGCCGGCGCCACCATCTTCCTGGCCGGTGCGAAAGAACGCCGCCTGTGCCTGCCCAACACCCGCTTCCTGCTGCACCAGCCGATGGGCGGCGTGCGCGGGCGCGCCAGCGACATCGCCATCGAGGCGCGCGAGATCGTCAAGATCCGCGAGCGTGTCAATCACCTCATCGCGCGCGAAACCGGCCAGCCCTACGAGAAGGTGGCGCATGACACCGACCTCAACTACTGGATGAGCGCCGAGGAAGCCATCGCCTATGGCATGGTCAGCCGCATCGTCCAGAACGCCAAAGATCTGTAAAGCCGCCGCCGCGTTCCGCCAAGGTATGGTTTCATGACACAGGCTGAAGAAAACGTACGCCGCGTGGTGCATCTGTTGCCCGCCAAGCCGGCCGCCCTCACGGGCACGGCTGAAGTGTTGCGCGCCCTGCCGCGTCGCGAGCAGCGCCGCGTCGGCTCGTTCGTCTTCTTCGACCACTTCGGGCCGCACGAGACCGTGTCCGGGGCGATGGACGTGCCGCCGCATCCGCATGTGGGTCTGCAGACCGTCACCTACCTGTTCTCCGGCGCCATCGAGCATCGCGATTCGCTCGGCTCGGTACAGGTGATCAGCCCGGGTGATGTCAACTGGATGACGGCCGGCCGCGCCATCACCCATGCGGAAACGGTAGTGCGCAACGGCGAGGCCCTGCACGGCATCCAGACCTGGGTCGGGTTGCCGCGCGAGCGGCGCAAGATGGATCCCGCCTTCGAGCATTTCGCCGCCGCAGTGCTGCCGCGGGTGGAGTATCCGGGCGCGGTGGTGCGGGTCATCGCCGGCGCGCTGGGCGAGCAGCGATCGCCGGTGCCGACGCATCTGCCGCTGACTTATCTCGATCTCACCCTGCAGGCCGGCGCGGAACTTGCGTTACCGGTCAGTACGGACCATGAGCTGGCCTTGTATGTCGCCATCGGAGAGGTGACACTGGGCGGGACCGCTGTCCCCACCGGCGTGCTGGCCACGCTCGGCACCGGGGGCGACAGTATCCGCATCGGTTCGACACAAGGGGCGCGAGCTCTGTTGTTTGGCGGCGTACCGCTGCCGGAGCCCACCGCGATCTGGTGGAATTTCATCGTGGACAGTGTCGAGGAGGGGCGCGCGTGCGAGGCGGATTGGAAGGCGGGCAAGTTTCCCCGGGTGCCGGGTTTCGCATGAAACCGTACCGAGCAATACGCGCACCGCTGCACCTGGCGCTGGCGCTCACCCTGGTTGTTTGCGGCGGCAATGTCCTGGCCCAGTCGGCCCCGGCGCAGACGCCGGCGGCACCAGCCCCGGCCACTTCGGCACCGGCAACAGCTCCGGCCGAGCAGGCCAAGCCGGGTGCTCCCTCCAATCTGCAGATCGCCCCCGCGCCCGAGCCGATCGTCGGGGCCGGAGAGCATCCGGATACGCCGAGTACCACCGCCAACGTCACGCTGCCCCGCGTCAACGTCCAGGGCCAGCGCAATGTCTTCAACGACAACGACAAGAAGCTGAAGGATCTGCAGGACAACCTGCCGTGCGCCGGTTGCGATGCCACGCCGCACGTCAAGAAGAAGCTGGTGAAGCGGGTGCTCGAAGCGGTGGGCGAACGCGTATTGCCGACCGAAGCGCCGGATCACAGCGACCGTGATCCCAATGACAAGGCCGCGGAGTTCTCGCAACAGAACGCCTGCAGTGCCAGCAACGTCGGCGGCTGCATCCCGGACAACCTCAAGCCCTGAGAAAAAAGCCCGCGGCCAGTCCGCGGGCTATCACCGGGGGCTGTCGGCTAAGCCTGCGCGTACTTGGTGCGCAGCAGCTTCTTGTCCAGCTTGCCGACGCTGGTCTTCTCCAGCGCCTCCACCAGCAATACCTTGTCCGGGATGCCGTACTTGGAGATCACACCCTTGTCGACGTAGGCGGCGATATGCTGGCGCACCGCCTCGGGGTCGATGTCCGTCTGCGCTTTCGGCACCACCAGCGCCAACGGCCGTTCGCCCCATTTGGCGTCGTGTACGCCGATCACCGCCACCTCGCTGACCCCGGGGAACTGCGAGATGATGTCCTCCAGGTCCAGCGAGGAAACCCATTCGCCGCCGGTCTTCACCACGTCCTTGACGCGGTCGGCGATATGCAGGAAGCCGTCCTCGGAGAAGCTGCCGATGTCGCCGGAGTGCAGGGCACCGCCCTTCCACAGTTCTTCCGACTTCTGCGGATCGTTCAGGTAGCCCTGCGTCAGCCAGGGTGAGCGGAACACGATCTCGCCGGTGCTCTTGCCGTCGCGCGGCAGCGGCTGCATCTTGTCGTCCACCGCGCGTACCTCGCAGAACACCACCGCGCGCCCGGCGCGGCCGCGCAAAGCCGCCTGCGTGTCGAGGTCCTGCTTGAGGTCTTCGCTGGACAGGTGATTGACCACCTGCAAGGGCCCGGTTTCGGACATGCCGTAGCCGGAGTAGACGTCGATGCCGCGCTCCAGCGCCGCCTTCGCCAGTCCCTTGGACATGGCTGAGCCGCCGATCACCATCTTCAGTTTCGACAGGTCCACGTCCTTGCCGGCCGGGTGGCTGATCAGCATGTGCAGCAGTGTCGGCACGCAGTGTGAATGGGTCACGCCTTCTTCGCGGATCAGCTTGAGCAGCAGTTCCGGCACGTAGCGTCCCGGGTAGATCTGCTTGATGCCCAGCAAGGTCGCGGCGAAGGGCATGCCCCAGCCGTGCACATGGAACATCGGCGTAATCGGCATGTACACGTCTTCACGGTGAATGCGGCCCTGCACCGGCGCGGTGCCGAACCAGGCCAGGATGCCCATGGCGTGCAGCACGATCTGCCGGTGGCTGAAGTACACGCCCTTGGGCAGGCCGGTGGTGCCGGTGGTGTAGAAGGTGGTGGCGCGGGTGTTCTCGTCGAAATCCGGGAAGTCGTAACCCGCATCGGACTTCGCCAGCAGCGCTTCGTACTCGCCGGCGAAACTGAGCGGCGATTGCGGCGGCGTGCCGGTGTCGTCGATCAGGATGAAGGTCTTGACCGATTCGAGCTTGTCGCGGTTCGCTTCCAGGCAGGGCAGGAATTCCGCATTGACCAGCACCACGTCGGCGCGGGCATGATTCAGGGTGTAGAGGATCTGGTCCGGCGATAACCTGATATTCACCGTCTGCAGCACGCAGCCCATCATCGGGATGGCGAAGAAGCACTCCAGGTAGCGATGGCTGTCCCAGTCCATCACCGCCACCGTCATGCCCGGCTTCACGCCCAGGCCGCTCAGGGCCGAAGCGAGCTGCCCGACGCGCGCGCGCGTCTGCACATAGGTCTGCCGGCGCTCGTCGCGATACAGGATCTCCTGCTGCGGTGCATTGGCCAGCGGCGTGATCCATAGCTGCTTGATCAGCAGCGGGAAGTCATAGGCGGAAGGCGTGCGGAAAATCGGGTTGAAGCTCATGCGTGCTCCGATGCGGTGCGCTATTTCAATGCAGGCTGGCGAGGAACTTTTCGATCTGCGGATTGACCTGGTCCGGGTGAGTCAGGTTCGCGGCGTGGCCGCCGCCCTTGATCACCGCCAGTTGCGCCTGTGGCAGACCTTCGGCCATGGCCTTGGCGCGGTCCAGCGAAATCGCCATGTCCAGATCGCCGTGGACCACCAGGGCCGGCACCTGGATCTGTCCTAACTTCGACGAAATATCGTCGCGTTCGGCCAGGGTCTGGAAGCATTGCAGCAGGTTGTGCGCCTTCCAGCCGCGCCACTTGTCCTTCCACGCAGCGGCGCCGGACCAGTTCTGGCCGAGGATGATCTGCTCGATGGTGTCCGCGATCGGATCGGGCAGGCCTTGCGTGGCCCAGATGTCCATCATCTGCTTGTAGCCCGGCATCTTGGCCGGATCTTCCGGCAGGGTCTGGGTGTCGATCAGGACCAGCGCCCGCACGAGCTGCGGGTGGGTCAGGGCACAGCGCAGGGACAGGTAGCCGCCCTGGGACATGCCGGCCAGCACGGCCTTCTCGATGCCCAGGTGCGCGAGCAGGGCGGCGAGGTCGTCGGCGGAATCGTAGTAACTGAACGGCGCCAGCGTATCGCCGGCGGTACGGCCGTGGCCGCGCTCGTCCCAGCTGATGCAGCGGTAGCGGTCCCGCAGCGCCGCCACCTGCGGCGCGAACATGCTCTGGTCCATCAGCAGGCCATGGGAGAACACCACCACCGGGCCCTTGCCGCCGGTGTCCTCGAAATACAGCTTCTGGCCATTAGCCTGTGCGTAGGGCATGCGTCTTCTCCTCCAGCTGATTTTGTTATGGGGAGGCGCGATCAGTGCTGCGCCTCTTGGTAAGACGAGTCTAGCGCGGATTCCAGCGCTTGCCGCACAACTTTGGGTGGGGTTTCAGATCGGCAGGCGATGCAGCCAGCCGGCCTCGATCCAGAACTCCTGCGTGGCACCCGCCGCGTCCTGGAAGGCAACGGCGATGGTGCCGCAGTCGTCCAGGTCCGTGATGGTCACCACCTTGCCGAGCCAGCCCTCGAAGACATCCTGTTTCTCGACCGGCAAACCATACAGGTACAAGCGGTCGATATGGGCGAGGGTGGCGCGGTCGCCGACGCAGACCATCTGGCCCAGGGCATCGAGCAGATGGTCGGTATGGTTTCCCGTGCGTTTCACCATGCTGCGTTCACCGCCGCTGCGGATTGGCGGATTGCTACAGGCCGCCGGCGAGGAAGCCGCCATCCACCGTCAGCGTGGTGCCGGTGACGTAGCTCGCCGCATCCGAGGCCAGGAACAGGATGGCCGGCGCGATCTCGGTCGGTTGTGCCATCCGCCCCAGTGGGATCTGCGGCAGCACCGTCTTCAGGACTTGGTCGTTCTTGGTCAGGGCCGAGGCGAACTTGGTATCGGTCAGACCCGGCAGTACCGCATTGACCCGCACCTTCCATGGCGCGCATTCCTTGGC
>JAQGNS010000258.1 GCA_028291705.1 Nevskia sp. | reverse complement strand
ATCAGGTTGGGGAAGGGCTGCTGCAGGGCGAAGGCCAAGGCGTTGTAGCCGCCGCCGTAGCCGGGCGGCGGCTTGCTCACATCACCGCCCATGCCGCCGAGATAGCGGCCGAACAGGTCGCTCTCGGTCTTGTGCAGCCACTGGAACACCATGTAGGTCGCCGGCAGGCTGACCGAGAACCGCTGGTATTTCTCCAGCACCAGCGCGGTGGTCCATTCATGCTTGCGCAGGAAGCCGGCGCCCAGCGAGGGATCGGTGAAGGTGCGGTCCGGTACGTACAGCGCTTCCACGTTGATGATGAGCTGGTCCAGCAGGGAGCCGGGTGCTGCGGAGATGACGTAGCTGGCGCCGCCGCCCAGGTTGGTCTCGGCGCGGTACGAGCGCTGGATATGCCCGCGCAGCCCGCTGCCCGAAGCCTGGAAGAAGGTGTCCAGTTCTTGCCGGGCCAGGTCATAGGTCGGCACCTGTGCCGCGCCGAGCAGGGCCGCGGCCGGGAAATCACGCACCGCGGCGTTGAGGCCTTCCAGGCCGTTGAGCCGCGCCATGCCGGCGTAGGTGAACCACTCGGCCGAACTCCATACGCCGGTGGGGTCCACCTCGAACGGCGTCTGCGCCAGCACGCCTCCGGAGCCGGGGGCGCCGGGCAGGTCGCGGTTCACGCCGGAGGCGGTCCAGCGATAGACGCCGTCCGGGTTGTAGCGCCGCGCGGCGATGGCCTGCAGGCCGATGTCGCCGAAGTCCGCCTTCAGGCGCATGCCGTAGTCCAGCTTGCTGTCGTAATTCCTGTAGTTGTCGTGCACCGTGAACTGCGAGGGAATGGCGTTGTACGGCGTATTCGGATTGCCGTAGACGGTGGGCTGGAATTTCTGCACGAAACCGTCCGCCAGCCAGTGGTCGGCGATCTGGTACAGCACCCGCACCGCCGGCGCCGGCACGCGCTTGTCCGAGAATTCTTCCGAGGCATAATCCAGCGCCGAGTGGCGCCGCAGATCCAGGCCGTCCGGCACGTCGAGTACGCGGAAGAAGATGGCCTGGCCCCAGGCGATCTGCTGGTTGCCGACGCGCACGTCCAGCGGGCCGTTGCTGTACTCAAGGAACAGGGCGGGGAAGTAGAGCTGGTAATTGCGCCCACCCCAGTCCAGCGGTTGCGGATGGCCGCTGCCCTCGACGTCGTATTTGAAATAATTTGGCCGGCCGTAGAGGCTGCCCGAAGCCTGGCTGCCGACGGCGCCGGGATCGAACTCGTCGTAGGCGGCGGGATCGAAGATGCCGCGCAGCTTTGCCGTCAGGCTGAACTGCGGGGAGAAGCGCACCGAGGCATCGAGCTCGGCGCGCAGGAAAGCGAGGTTGAGGTAGTTGTCCGCCGGCTGGCCGTTGCGTGTGGTCACGTCGTCGGCGACGAAGCTGTGGCGCGCCACCGGCACGCCATTGAAGAGATTGCCGCGCTGGTTGAATGGATCCTCGCGGTCGGAGGCTTTCAACGCCACCTCGGGACGGACATAGCCGCTGAGGGTGGCCCAGTCCGGCTGCGTCCAGTTCGATGCCGCCGCTGCGGCCTCGTCATCGGCGCGTGCGGCGCCCCCCAGGATCAGGCAGGCACACAGGCCGATCCGCCAACGTGATGCTTTCTCTTTTTTCATGGTTCACCCTTATGTCGATTGCCAGGCTTCGCTTGTCGCGGTCCCCGAGCCAGCAATGCTTTTTTGTAATGGGCGATGTTAGTGGCAGCGGCATTTCTCACGTCGGCGCCTCCCCTTCCGCATGGGGTGAGCCGGCCCGTGGTGCCGCTTCCTTTTCTCCTCGCGGGGACAGATTAGGGGGTGAAGGAATCTCCAACCCGACCCGAACGGGTAGGGGTCAATGCCGGTCGAGGGTGCAACTGCTACCGTTCAGCCGCCGCCCCGGAATTCATGGGCAAGGTCATAAAAAAGGCGGATCGAAGGTCGATCCGCCTTGATTTGCGCAGGCCGGTCCGGCCTTCGTATTAGCTCAACGAACGCGCGATCACTTCTTTCATGATCTCGTTGGTGCCGCCGTAGATGCGCTGCACGCGCGAGTCGGCGAACATGCGGGTGACGAGGTACTCGTTCATGTAGCCGTAGCCGCCGTGGAGCTGCACGCATTCGTCCAGCATCTGCTGCTGCGTGTCGGTGACCCAGTACTTGGCCATCGAGGCGGTGGCGGTGTCGAGCTTGCCTTCCAGGTGGTCCTGGATGCAGCGGTCGATGAAGACGCGGGCGACGCGGGTGTGGGTGGCGATCTCGGCCAGCTTGAACTTGGTGTTCTGGAATTCGGCGATGCTCTTGCCGAAGGCCTTGCGCTCGCGCACGTACTGCTTGGTCGCTTCCAGGCCGCCTTCCATTGCGGCGACGCCGCCGAGGGCGACGATCAGGCGCTCGTAGGGCAGGTCGGACATCAGCTGGTAGAAGCCCTGGCCTTCGCGGCCGCCGAGCAGGTTGTCGGCCGACACGCGCACGTCCTCGAAGAACAGCTCCGAGGTGTCCTGCGCCTTCATGCCCATCTTGTCGAGGATGCGGCCGACGCGGTAGCCCTTCAGTCCCGGCGTCTCCACCAGGAAGATCGAGGTGCCGCGCGCGCCCTGGCTCGGGTCGGTCTTGGTCACCACGATCATGATCTCGGCCAGGTAGCCGTTGGTGATGAAGATCTTGGAACCGTTGATGATGTAGTCGTCGCCGTCCTTGACCGCCTTGGTGCGGATGCCCTGCAGGTCGGAGCCGGCGCCGGGTTCGGTCATGGCGATGGCGCCGACCAGCTCGCCGCGCGCCATGCGCGGCAGGAAGCGCTGCTTCTGCTCCTCGGTGCCGTGGTTGAGGATGTAGTGGGCGCAGATGCTGTGTACGCCCTGGCCGAAGCCGCTGAGGCCGCGGCGCTGGGTTTCCTCGTACACCACCGCCTCGTGGCGGAAGTCGCCGCCGGCGCCGCCGTACTCGGCGGGGATGTCAGTGCAGAGCAGGCCCTGTGCGCCGGCCTTGCGCCAGATCTCGTGGCCGACGTGCTTCTGGTGCCGCCACTGCTCGTCGTGCGGCACCATCTCGGCTTCGGCGAAGCGCGACACGGCGTCGCGGAACATGGTCAGGTCCTCGTCCATCCAGGGCGAGACGTAGGGAAGGCTGGGGGCGGGTGCGGAGCTCATAGATTGGTCGTCGGTGCGTGGAGCGTCGTGCGCTCGTTCGGTGGAAGATCGGGGCCTGCAGCAGGCCACCGGACCTTCGCCGATTTTATCGCGTTACGCATCGTCTACGCAGATGAGCGGTAATCAGTCTTGTTGGCCGCTTGTTGCCGCCTTGTTCGACCGTTCGGGTGCAGTGATGGCGGCCTGCCTTCAGGCCGCGGGATCGGCTTCAAGTACCAGCGACTTTTCGTCGTTGAGGAGTGATTCTGCTGGCGGGACCGGCTGGAGCGCGACGGTCGCAGCCTGATCCTGCCAGCCGAAGTCCAGACGATAGCGCTCGCCCAGCAGCGGCTCCGGACCCTCCGGCCACAAGGTGCGGAAGGTGGTGCAGTCGGTGAACACGGAAGGCAGGATTTCCAGCTGTTCGATGCGCTGTCCCGGCCGCGGCCGCCGGCGAGCGGCATCGGCCAGCGCCTGCGGCAGGGCGAACTGCACGCGCGTGCCGGGACGCAGCAGGATGCGGTGGCGCACGCGCAGGCCATCGGTGCGCGCCGGGCCGCCGGGTTCCGAATGCAGGGGTGGGTCGAATTCCAGGCCGCCTAGCGTGCTCAGTTCTCCGGCCTTGCTCACCGAGGCGATGCGGCAGCCTAGCACCGTCAGCTGGCCGGTGACCCGCCGCGTCTTGGCCAAGGTATTGAGGTTGAGCAGGGCTTGCGCCGGTCGCGGCGCGGACTCGGCGAATTCGAGCAGGGCCGCGGCGACCGCATCGGCATCGAGTCCTTCGCTGTACTGCGTCGTGGCTTCGAGCATGGAGGCGACCACCGAGGCTTCGCTGCGCAGCGCGGTGCGGTCGCAGCGGTCGATGGAGTAGGGGCGGGTGCCGCGGATCACCAGGTGGGCATTGGCCCAGGGATAGGCCAGCCACGAGGGATACAGCGAGTAGTTGCACGCGCGGAAGGCGAAGTTGCGGTCCACCACCTGCAACCGTAGTTCGGGCAAGGCCGGGCGTACGCCGCCGGCGGCGTGATTCTTTGCATGCACCGTATCGCTTCCTGAGCAGATGACCGCTTGCGCCCATTGGGCGCCCCTTTTGTGCGCCATGTAATAGCGCAAGGCGGCGACGGGAAAAAATGATCTCCGCGTCTATGCATATAACGGACCGGCAGGTGCAGGGTCTTTGATGCGCTGCGGCAGCCCGCGCCGTGCCTCGTTGCCGGGACAGTCGATCGTGCCCGGTCACGAGAAAACCCCTTGTTTACAACGTTTTTCCGACTTCCTCCGCTGTCGCCGATTGCGCTTTTGCCGCTATCCGGTTCTATCGCGGCGACTCGAACCTTGAAGGGGAGACAGCGAACCGCTGCGCAATCCATCTATGAATAGCGCGATTCGATCTCGAAAACCGGTGTCTGCCGCGCATCGGCCAAACCTATGATTCCTTCCCGCGCGCATGTCGCGGGAAGTGGCTCAGGAACGGGAAAATGAAAAACAGGATGAACCTGGCGGCGCGCCATCTGGCCGCCGCATGGCTGTTGCTGCTCGCCGGTTGTGGTCATGGCGCGGCACAAAACGGCTTGCCTTTGCGCATCGAGATCAGCCACGTGGTCGGCGAGGCGCCCCTGCGCCTGGGGGACAGCTACAAGACCAGTGCCGGCGATGGCTGGAGCGCCGAGCGGCTGCGCTACTACCTGAGCAACTTCCGCCTGCGACGCGCCGACAGCACCTGGTTCGTCAATCCACAAAGCGCGGACAGCAGTCGCGGCTATTTCCTGGTGGATGAGGCGGATGCGGCCTCGAAGCAGTTCCAGATCGGTCCGATACCCGAAGGGACCTACAGCGGCATCGAATTCCTGGTCGGTGTGGACGCTGCGCGCAATAGTGCGGGCGCGCAGACCGGCACCCTGGATCCGGCGCGCGGCATGTTCTGGACCTGGAATACCGGCTACATCTTCTTCCAGTTCGAGGGGCATTCACCGCAATCCAGCGATGCCGAACACGCCTTGACCTACCACACCGGCGGCGGTGCCGATTCGCCGGCGCGCAGCGTATTCCTGCAATTCCAGACGCCGGTGCAGGTTACGGCGGAGAACAGCGCGGAGCTGCATTTGTATGCGGACCTCTCACGGCTGTTCGACGGCGCCCATGCGCTGCGGCCCGCGACCCTGCCGACCGCGATGGACCCGAAGGCGGCGGCCGAGGTGGCGGACAACAGCGCCGGCCTGTTCCGCATCGACCATATCCACAAGCTGCCGAAGGCGGGTCTCGCACAAGGCCAGTGAAGCGATCGACGCCATGGCTGTTCGCGCTGCCGCTGCTGGGAATGCTGGCGGCGATGCCGTGGGCGCAGGCCTGGATGACGGCGCACGCCACGCCGCGCTTGCAAGTGCCCGAGGGCTGGCCGGTGCCGCGCTATGACTTCGCCGGCAACCCCGTGACCTCGGCCGGGTTCGCTCTCGGTCGTCGCCTGTTCTACGACCCCATCCTGTCGCGCGACGGCAGCATCGCCTGCGGCAGCTGCCACCAGCAGTTCGCCGCTTTCGCCCACCTGGATCATCGCGTCAGCCACGGCATCGGCGGCGTCAACGGCAAGCGCAACACGCCCGGCCTGTTCAACCTCGCCTGGCAGCCGGACCTGATGTGGGACGGCTCGGTGCATCACCTGGAGCTGCAACCGGTGGCCCCGATGAGCAATCCGGTGGAGATGGGCGGCAGCCTGGCACTGGCGGTGGACAAACTGCGCCGCAATGCGCGCTACCCGGAACTGTTCGCACAAGCCTTCGGCTCCCCTGGCGTCGATTCGCAGCGCCTCCTGCGCGCACTGGCGCAATTCACCGGCACTCTGGTTTCGGCGGATTCCAGATATGACCGCTTTGTAAAGGGCAAGGAAGCGTTCACGCCGCAGGAGCGCGACGGCCTCGACCTGTTCCGTGAACATTGCGCGTCCTGCCATCGCGAGCCCCTGTTCAGTGATTTCAGCTACCGCAACAACGGCCTCGACGCCGCGCCGCGCGATGCCGGGCGTGCCGTCGTCAGCGGGCGTGACGAAGACCAGGGCCGCTTCCGCGTGCCCTCGCTGCGCAACATCGCCCTCACCGCGCCCTATATGCATGACGGCCGCTACGACAGCCTGGAGCAGGTGCTCGACCACTACAGCGGCGGTATCCAGCCTTCGCCCACGCTCGATCCGTCATTGGCCCATGGCGTGCCGCTGTCCCCAGATCAGCGCACCGCGCTGCTGGCCTTCCTCGATACGCTCACCGACGAAAGCTTCGTCCACGACCGGCGCTTCGCCGAGACCCACGACTGATGCCCATGCTCAAAGCCCGCATTCCATTGTCGAACCTGCTTGCCGTGCTGCTCTGCTGTGCGAGCGGCGCCGCACTGGCGCATGAAGGCCATCATGAAGCCGAACCGGAAGCGGCTGCGCCGAGCGTGACGCCCGCACCGCGCGCCACCCTGGATACGACGCAACTGGAACTGGTGGTGCAGCGCGAGGGCACGGATCTCGTGCTGTACCTCGACGACTACAACACCAATGCGCCGTTGAACGGTCTGCAGGTCAGCGTGCGCAGCGGCACTCTGACCGTGCAGGCCGCGGCCAGCGGCGAGGGTGCCTATCGCATCGCGGGCGATCTGGTCGACGACCATGATGGCCAGCCGCTCAATATCGCGGTGCATGGTCCCGGCATCGATGCCCGTTTGCAGGCGCCGCTGCCGGCGGCGACAGCGCCGGATCACATCGCGCATGCGCAGCCCGCGCAGCATGATCAGACCTGGATTATCGTGGCCGCCGCCGCATTGCTGATCCTGGTGATCGGCTGGCTGCTGTGGCGCAGGCGCGATGCCCGCGCGGCGCGGGGGCTCGGCGCCGCCTGATGTTCTCCTGGATCGTAGAAGCCAGCCTGCGCGGTCGCGTGCTGGTGCTGGCCGCCGCCCTGGTGCTACTGGCGCTGGGCGTGCGCGCCGCAGGCAGCCTTTCGGTGGACGTACTGCCGGATCTCACGCGGCCGATGGTGACGGTGCAGACCGAGACCGCCGGCCTCGCACCGGAGGACGTGGAGAGCCTCGTCACCTTTCCGATCGAGACCGCGCTGAGCGGCCTGCAGGACGTGGCCCGCATCCGCTCGGTCACCAGTCCGGGCCTGTCGGTGGTCTATGCCGAGTTCGACTGGAACAGCGATCCATGGCGTGACCGGCAACTGGTGGCCGAGCGCATCGACGCCATCCGCTCGCAGCTGGCGCCAATCGCCGAGCCGCGCATCGGGCCGCTGACTTCCCTGATGGGCGAGATCCTGCTGGTCTCGCTGCAATCCCGTAGCGGCGATACCAGTCCGCAGGAGTTGCGCACCCTGGCCGACTGGACGCTGCGGCCCAAGCTGCTGGCGCTGCCCGGGGTGGCGCAAGTGCTGGCCATCGGCGGTGAGGTAAAACAGTACGAAATCCATCCCGATGCACAGCGCATGCGGCTCGACGGCATCAGCCTGACGCAGATCAACGACGCAGTGCGCGGCTTCGGTAACAACACCGGCGCCGGTGTCGCCTTCTCTGGCGGCAGCGAGTACGCCATCCGCGGCATCGGCCGGCCGTTCCGCCTCGAAGACCTGGCGCAGGCGGCGGTGGCCTGGCGCGGCAACGGGCCGATCCGGCTCGGCCAGGTGGCCGACCTTGCCGTCGGCTCACGACTCAAGCGCGGTGATGCCGGCTTCAACGGCAAGCCGGCGGTGATCCTGTCGATCCAGAAACAGCCCGGTGCGGATACGCTGCAACTGACCCAGGCGGTTGAAGCGGCGCTGGCGCAGCGTGAAGGGCATTTGCTGCCGGACGATGTGCAGGTGGTGAACGTATTCCGCCAGGCCGACTTCATCGAGGAATCCATCGCCAATGTAAATCAGGCCTTGTGGCATGGCGCTCTGATCGTGGCGTTTACCTTGCTGCTGTTCCTCGCCGGCGGTCGCGCCACCGTGATCTCGCTGGCCGCGATTCCGCTGAGCATGGCCGCCGCCATCCTCACGCTGGGTTGGTTCGGGCTGTCGGTCAACACCATGACCCTGGGCGGACTGGCCATCGCCATCGGCGAGCTGGTGGATGATGCAGTGGTGGGTGTGGAGAACGTCATCCGCCGTCTGCGTGAGAACGCGTTACGCGCCGTGCCGGAACCTGCGGCGCAAGTCATCGCCCGCGCCACGGTGGAAGTGCGCTCGGGCATCCTCTACGCGACCTTGCTGATCGTGCTGGCGTTCGTACCGCTGTTTGCCTTGCAAGGCGTGGAGGGCCGCCTGTTCGCGCCGCTGGGTGTGGCCTATATCGCCGCCATTCTCGCCAGCCTGGTGGTGGCGGTAACGCTGACGCCGGCGCTGAGCTATTTCGCCTTTGCTCGCAATGCTTCAGCGCCGCAGGAGCGGAGTTGGCTGCACACCTTGAAGGCGCGTTATGCCCGCGCCTTGCTGGCCGTGCTGAAGGCACCACGCATTGCATTCCTGTTTACGGCCTTGCTCTTGATTGGCGCGTTATTCGCGGCCTGGCAACTGCCGCGGGCCTTCCTGCCGGCGTTCAACGAGCGCACCCTGACGCTGAACCTGCTGATGCGGCCCGGCGTTTCGCTGGATGCGTCCAACGACATCGGCACCACCGCCGAGCGCCTGGCACTTGCCGTGCCGGAGGTGGCGAGCGTGGGCCGCCGCACCGGCCGCGCCGAACAGGACGAGCACGCCGAGGGCTTGCATTATTCCGAACTGGAACTCGCCTTGCGGCCCGGCGGCCGCACGCGTCCCGAGGTGGTGGCCGATCTGCGCGCGCGCCTGTCGGCCTTGCCAGCCACGGTGATCTTCGGTCAGCCGATCTCGCACCGGCTGGATCACCTGCTGTCCGGGGTGCGTGCGCCGCTGGCGGTGAAGTTGTACGGCGAGGATCTGGGCGAGCTGCGCCGGCTGGCTGAGCAGGTGGTGGAGCGTCTGCACGATGTGAACGGCCTGGCCGATGTGCAGGCCGAGCCGCAGGCGGATACGCCGCAGCTGCGGGTACAGGTCGATCCGCGCCGCGCCGCGCAGTACGGCGTTTCGCCACCGCGAGTGCAGGATGCCCTGACCGAACTTACCGTCGGCGGTACCGTCTCGCGCATCGTCGAAGGCGAGCGCCGCTTCGACTTGGTGGTGCGCCTGCCGCAGGCTGCGCTCGATCCGGCCACCATCGGCGCCATCCCCATCGATACGCCGGCCGGTGCGGTGCCCCTGAGCTGGCTGGGCGATGTCCAGGCCGGTACCGGGCCGGGGCAGATCCTGCGTGAGAACCTGCGTCGGCGTGTGGCAGTCTCCGCTTATGCCGGTGTCGGGCGTTTCGATGAAGCCGTGCAAACAGCGCGGGCCCGGCTGGCCGACCTGCTGCTGCCGAACGGCTACGAGTTGCACCTGGAAGGCGAGTTCCAGGCGCAGGCAGCCGCCTCGCGTCGCATCGGTGGTCTGGCGCTGCTGTCCCTGCTGCTGATGCTGGCGGTGCTGTATGCGCGTTACCGCTCGCTGCGCTTCAGCCTGATCATTCTCGGCAATGTGCCGCTGGCGATGATCGGCGGCATCGCCGCGCTGGCGCTGACCCATACGCCGCTGTCGGTCGCCAGTCTCGTCGGCTTCGTCGCGCTGGCCGGCATCGCCGCGCGCAACGGCATTCTCAAGCTCAGCCGCTACCTGCAACTGGCGCGGGAGGGCGAGCCCTTCGGCGACGCGCTGATCCTGCGCGGCTCGGGTGAACGACTGACCCCGGTGTTGATGACCGCGCTGATCGCCGCCGCGGCACTGCTGCCGCTGCTCGGCGCAGCGGACGCGCCGGGCAAGGAGATCCTGCATCCGGTGGCGCTGGTGATCTTCGGCGGCCTGGTCAGCGGTACCTTGCTCGACAGCTTCATCACGCCGTTGCTGTTCCGCCGCTTCGGCGGAGCGCCCTTGCGCCGGCTGCTCGGCGATGCCGAGGTCTCCGCGGCGGATTGAGGGCGTATTGCGCAGGGTCATAACCGGACGGCCTATGTTCAGCACCGGAATGCAGGTGCTGCAATAACCCTTTGCCCGGTTTCCTCAATCGGTACCGCGCTATTTGCCTCGTATCGGTCTGCGCGCGATGTCCTAGTGCCGCAAGGTATTAGCCGCTTCGGAAAAAGTCTAAAAACGGGGTCTTGCGCTTGCGCCTGCCTGTGTATTGTCCAATCTCCGCGGAAAGCCTGCATGGGGCCGATGGAAAGGGGAGAGGGCAGCGGCGCCTGGGAAGATGCCGCCGGCCTCTCTTACACAAGGGACAATATGCTCAGGAGTTGGACTATGAATTCGCCCTCTCGCGAGAGAACGCGATCGCTTGGACGCTGGCTGGCTACCGCAGCAGCCGCGGTTGCGCTTGGCGCCGCCGGCGCCGCATCCGCTGCCGCACCGGCGGCTATCAACAAAACCACGGGGCAGGTCATCCCCAACGGCGCAGTGCTGCTGGTCTGGACCGGCGACGGCTGCTCGACGCCATTGTGCGATCCGAAAACCAGCCAGGACTTTCTGGCGGTCGTCGACGCCGAGCCCAACTCCACCACCTTCGGCAACGTCATCGATACCGCCGAGCTGCCGAACATCCTCGCTTCCGACGTCGCCGGCAACGTGCTGGGCGTGCTCGGTTCGGATTCGCACAACGATCCGCACCACATGCTGAGCTACACCTCGTATATCTCCGGCGGCGGCGACGGCCTGATCCAGGGTCATAAGTACACCTTCGCCGGCGGCGTCATCAGCAAGAATGTGTTCCGCTTCGATATCACCAGCGTGCGCCACATCCAGAAAGCGGACATCGCGGTGTGCGGCACGCAGCCGCGCCGCTCGTCGCTGACCGACGACTTCATCGTCATGCCCGCCCCTGGCGCCAACCACAAGATCATGTACACCTACATGAGCAACTATGTGTACGGCCCCGGCGGCACGGTCACCGAGATCGATCCGGGCCGCAAGGCGCCGACCATACTCGGTCTGTGCGTGGCCTCGATCCCGGCCGTGGTGCCGTTGCTTGAAAGCGTCGCCCAGGGTGGCATCCTGCCCAGCCTGCTGGCCGGCGTGGATGTGGCGGACGACAACCCGCTGCTCGGCCATAAAGGCATTACCGAGTACTCGGCCGTCGTGAAGGCGAATCAGCCGCGCAATCCCACCGAGTACACCAGCTACCCGGATAAGCGCGTGTCACGCTCCTTCAACGAGGGTGTGTTCTACTTCGGCAACAAGGATGTCGGTATCGAAGGCCTGCCGCACGGCATGAGCCTGACCTACGACGGCAAGTATCTGGTGCAGTCCGACTATGCCGTTGCGGCCAGCATCGGCGCCGCCGCCATCAATGGCGCCCTGCGCGGCCTGTGCAACCAGGAACCGCTGATCGCCGGCGGCAAGAGCATCAGCGCCGGCCCGCTCGGTGTCTGCGGTTCCACCTACGGCAGCTCGGTGCGCGTCTACCCGACCAGCAACAGCTACACCAACGGCAAGACCAAGGACTCGCTGGCGCAGGCCGGCATCTATCCCGGCAATCCGTACATCCGCTCGGTCAGCGCCGTGCCGGATGGTCCGCGTCAGGAAGAAGTAATCTTCCACGAAGAGAACGAAGGTCTGATGGCGTTCGGCCTGCCGCACCAGTCGCATCACGTTCTCAACCAGAAGGGTTGGGTCAGTCTCGGCGATCCGAGCTTCGACAAGGCGGTCTCCAGCGCCGGCGTCGTCGCCAATATCAGTTCCAGCATCACTCCCGCTACCGCCGCCAAGGGCAGCAACACCTACATCCCGCATGACGGCGCTTTCTCCGCTGCGATGTGTGGTGGCGTGGTGTACTACAGTCCGGACATCACCCTGGACGGCAATACCACCAACGCCTATGGCGGCAAGGGTCCGTACTGGCGCGCGGTTTACGACGTCGGTCCCTGCACCGGGGTGTCCTACTTCAACCTCACCGACGACGATCGCTTCCTGATCCTGCCGATCTCGGGCATCGAAAGCCCGGCCTCGATCGATCCGGATGGCGCGGTGGAATTCGACCGCGACTATCCGCGCGAGCACAGCCGTCGCGTGCTGACCGTGGACATCCGTCCGCTGCTGGCCAAAGGCCATGCCGATACTGCGGCGACCCGAATCCAGTGCGACTTCCCGCCGCCGGACGCGAGCCGTACCGCCAACACCACCCTCGGCCTCGTCGCCACGCGCGCCGATCAGTCCGGTGGCGTCAGCGCCAAGTTCAACGTGCTGCGGCATAACAACGAGGCGGACGATTGCCCGCGTATCCGCGGCGCCATCGGACAGTTCGAAACCGGCCCCAACGGCGTTGGCCTGGCGACCACCGAGTCGTCCAACACCAGCGAGTTGGGCACCGGCTACATCCGTCTGGGCCAGACCATCCAGGAAGTGGAGTCCGGCACGCTGGGCAACATCCTGCTGTCTCCGGCCAAAACCGGCGGCGAGCCTTCCGGCAACACCGGCGGTGGCCCGGGCAGCGGCAACCTCAACACCATCCAGAACCTGTACACCCATGGCGGCCCGCACTTCACCGTGATCGATCGCATCGGCTACCAGCCGATCCAGACCACGGGCCAGGGCGGCTACCTGGACCTGACGCCGCTCAACGACGGTTCGGGCCTCGGTCTGCCGCGTGACGCCGTGGTGGGCAAGGCGGCCGGCGTCGGGCTCGAGCGCTTCGCCTTCATCCAGTACTTCGTGGAACTGAACCACGTGCCGCTGCCCGGCACCGGCTCGGACGGCGACCGCACCATCTGCCTGGGCAAGTTCGACCGCACCACCGGCGCCACCGTGCTGGATACGTCCTTCACCGACGAAATCCTCGGCACGCCCTGCCTCGACTTCGACAGTGCGGCACGTGACGCCTGGCTGTGGCCGGGTGCGCGCGGCACCAAGGGTTCGGCCAAGCCGCACTCCGCGATCTTCGAGCGCGACGGCGCGCCGTTGTTCGGTCCCGGCTACTACCCGGCGGCTCCGCTCAACCCGGACGGCGCCAGCTGAGATGAGCTGAAGCTGAAACAAGAAAGATAGGGGAGGCGCCGCCTGCGCAAGCAGGCGGCGCTTTTCCCGTCTCTGAATCACCCTGCATCACCGGATACAAGACATGAAAAAGCAGCATTCACACCAGCGCATCGTGTTGTCTTCCCTCAAGTTGACCCTGCTTGCCGCCGGCCTGTTCGCAGGCCAGGCCGCGCTGGCGGCCGACGACACCGTGATCAAGTCGAACTCGGGCCTTGCCGCCGACGTCATCGTCAACGGCCAGCCGATCAGCCAGAACCACATCACCCTGATGAGCGCCAACTTCACCCCCGACAAGGCCGTGCCGGGACCGGAAGCCAAGGCGGCGGCGCGTTCCGAGCTGATCACCGAAGAGCTGCTGGCACAGCAGGCGCGCAAGGAAGGGTTGGACAAGAAGCTCGACGTGGCCGACCAGATCGCGTTCCAGGAGCGCGCCATCCTGTCGCGTGCCTACCTCGAGGACTATTTCGCCAAGAACCCGGTCACCGACGAAACCATCAAGTCGGCGTACGAGTGGAGCCGCGCCAACGGCAAGATCGTCGAGTACAAGGTGCGGCAGATCCTGCTGCCCACCGCCGAGGAAGCGCGCCAGGTGATCGACAAGCTCAACAAGGGTGAAGACTT
>JAQGNS010000461.1 GCA_028291705.1 Nevskia sp. | reverse complement strand
GTGCCCTTCAGGTCGGCGGGATCGCCGTTCGGGTAGATATGGTTGCTGGAACCATCGGCGCGCACTTCGCCGAGCAGGTCGAAGTTGGCGGCCGGGCTGTAGTCCAGCGTCACGGTGAACTCGTTGTTGTTCTCCGAGTATCCATCCGTCCTGAACTTGATGTACTCGCCGCGCAGCGAGCCCTTCAGGTTCGAAAGGAAGGTGTAGTTGACGTAGCCGGCCACGCCATAAGTCTCGTTGCCGGCAGGGCCGCCGCCGTCGAGGCCATAGACCTTCTTGTAGTCCAGGTTCAGCGCCAGTTGCAGCGGATCCAGCACCTGCCAGGAGGCGGTCAGGTCGGTCAGGCTGGTCTTCTGCGTCGGGTCGCCGCCGTCGAAGCCGTAGTACTCGTACAGGCCCACGCTGACGGCCTTGGACGGCGTCAGCAGACCGCCCGCTTCCAGGGTCTTCTGCTTGTTGTCGTCGCTGGCCAGACCGGTGAGGGCCGAATTGCTCAGGCCCAGGTAGGCGGTGATCAAATCGCTGAACTTGTAGGAAGCGCGCACGCCAGTGTGCACCAGCGGCTCGGCGTTCTGGAACAGCAGCGAACGCGAGATATTGGTGTTGAGCGTGCTGTTGATCACCTCGTAGCCGGAGAGGGTGACGAAGCGGCCGGCGATGACGGTGAAGTTGCCGGTGGCGTACTGGGCATAGGCCTGGGCCAGGGCGAACTCGTCGTCGCTGGAAGCAGTGCCCAGGTAGGAGGCGTTGATGACCTTGGCGTCGCTGCCGGCGATGAGGTTGACGAAGCCGCCGAAGCCGTCCGCCGGCTGGTAGCCGATGTTCAGGGCCGCCTGGTTGAAGGTGAAGGAATCCGACTTGACGTCGAAAGTGCGGCCGGCAGCCGAGCCGCCGCCCAGGGTCGAGCCCTTGTTGAAACCTTCGGTGTAGGAGGCATCGAGATAGCCCGATGCCGAGATGCCGGAATTCACCAGCACATCACTGAGCGACGGTCCCGCCGCGCTCACCACGGACGGCAGGCACAGTGCGCCCGCCGAGGCCATTAGCCCCGCAATTTTCTTGTTCATGACAACTCCTTGCTATGTAATTTCGCTGAGCGATGCAGCGAAGATGAGAACTGCCTGCAACCAACCCCGGGCCGCTTTGCTGGCGGCCCGGTCAAACTTTCGAATCGATCCCGCCGCAGCGGCCGCAACGGATGGGCCGCCACGGTGTGCCTCAGCGCTCGCCCTTGATCCAGTGCATGCACCAGCGGCTGAACAGCAGCGAGAACAGGCCGACCACGATGAAGCGCATCAGCACCGCGCTGCCGTTCAGCGGCAGGGTTCCCGCCTGCATCTCCGCGTGCAGTCTGAAGCACAGGATGACCAGGGGCGCGGCGTAGACGCCGGCGATCAGCAGCACCTTCGCCGGCGACCAGCGGAAGCCGCGCGGCATGGGCCGTTCGGGGGAAACGGTGACGACGCGCATCTCAGTGTCCGGCTTCAGTCGCCGCGGGTGCGGCCGGATTCGCCGGTGCGGTGGCCGGATCTGCTGCCGGTGCGGCCGGCGCGGCCGGCGCGGTCTTCACCGGTGCCGCCGCATCCAGCGCCAGGTTCAGCTCGAGCACGTTGACCACCGGCTCGCCGATGAAGCCCAGCGTGCGGCCCTCGGTGTGCTGCGCCACCAGCTCGCGCACCGCGTCTTCACCCAGGCCGCGCGCCTTGGCCACGCGCGGTACCTGGAAGTCGGCGGCGGCGGGGGAGACGTGCGGATCGATACCGCTGGCCGAAGTGGTGACCAGATCCACCGGCACCGGCGCGTTGGGGTTCTCGGCTTTCAGTTTGGCGGTGTCGTCCTTGACGCGGTCGATCAGCGACTTCGCTGTCGGGCCGATGTTGCTGCCGGCGGAGTTGGCCGCGTTGTACGGCGCCGGCACCGTCTTGGTCGAGTCGTTCGGATCGGTGTCGGTGGTGGCCGAAGGACGGCCGTGGAAATACTGCTCGCCGGTGAAATTCTGGCCGATCAGGCTGGAGCCGATCACCTTGCCGTCCTTCTCGATCAGGCTGCCGCCGGCCTGGCGCGGGAACAGCGTGTGGGCAATGCCGGTCAGGGCGAGAGGGTAGGCCAGGCCGGTCAGTGCGGTGAACAGCACGAACAGGACGATGGCGGGGCGGAAATGGTTGAGCATGTGAGTCTCCTTAAGCCAGGCCGAAGGCACTGACCAGCAAATCGATGGCCTTGATGCCGATGAAGGGCACGATGATGCCGCCGAGACCGTAGACCAGCAGGTTGCGGGTCAGTAGCGGGCCGGCGCCGACGGGGCGGTACTTGACGCCGCGCAGGGCCAGCGGGATCAGCGCGATGATGATCAGCGCGTTGAAGATGATGGCCGAGAGGATGGCGCTCTGCGGCGTCGCCAGATGCATGATGTTGATCTTGTTCAGCGGCGGATAGATTGCCGCGAACATCGCCGGGATGATGGCGAAATACTTGGCCACGTCGTTGGAGATGGAGAAGGTGGTGAGCGCACCGCGCGTCATCAACAGCTGCTTGCCGATGCCCACGATCTCGATCAGCTTGGTCGGGTCGGAGTCGAGGTCGACCATGTTGCCGGCCTCGCGCGCCGCCTGCGTGCCGGTCTGCATCGCAACGCCGACGTCGGCCTGGGCCAGCGCCGGGGCGTCGTTGGTGCCGTCGCCGCACATCGCTACCAGCTTGCCTTCCGCCTGCTCCTTGCGGATCAGCGCCAGCTTGTCCTCCGGTGTGGCCTGCGCCAGGAAGTCGTCGACGCCGGCCTCGGCGGCGATGGCTGCCGCGGTGAGCGGGTTGTCACCGGTGATCATCACCGTGCGGATGCCCATGCGGCGCAGCTCGGCGAAGCGCTCGCGGATGCCGCCCTTGACGATGTCCTTGAGATAGATCAGACCGAGGACGCGGCCATCCTTGGCCACCGCCAGCGGCGTGCCGCCGGCGCGCGAAATCTTGTCCGCCGCCTCTTTCAACTCCTTCAGCACCGCGCGCTGCGCGATGCTGTCGAACTGCGCGCCGTGCGGGCCCTCATTGCCGAGGCTCTGCACGTACTTGACGATCGCCTCGACCGCGCCCTTGCGGATGGCGTGGCCGTCGAGGTCGACGCCGGACATGCGGGTCTGCGCCGAGAAGGCGATGAAGCGCGCATTCAGCCCGGCCACTTCGCGTCCGCGCAGGCCGTATTTCTCCTTGGCCAACACCACCACCGAGCGGCCTTCCGGCGTCTCGTCGGAGAGGCTGGCGAGCTGCGCCGCGTCGGCCAGCTCCTTGTCGTCCACGCCCTGCAGCGCGATGAACTCGGCCGCCTGGCGGTTGCCCAGGGTGATGGTGCCGGTCTTGTCCAGCAGCAGCGTGTCGACGTCGCCCGCCGCTTCCACCGCGCGGCCGGACATGGCCAGCACATTGAAGCGCACCAGGCGATTCATGCCGGCGATGCCGATGGCCGAGAGCAGGGCGCCGATGGTGGTCGGGATCAGGCACACGAACAGGGCCACCAGCACGATGACGCTGATGCTGCCGCCCGCGTAGTGAGCGAAGCTGGGGATGGTCGCGGTGGCGAAAACGAAGATCAGCGACATGCCCACCAGCAGGATGTTGAGCGCGATCTCGTTCGGCGTCTTCTGCCGCGAGGCGCCCTCCACCAGGGCGATCATGCGGTCGATGAAGCTGGAGCCGGCCGCCGCGGTGATGCGCACCACGATCTGGTCGGACAGCACGCGGGTGCCGCCGGTGACGGCCGAACGGTCGCCGCCGGACTCGCGGATCACCGGTGCCGACTCACCGGTGATGGCCGACTCGTCCACCGTCGCCACGCCCAGCATCACCTCGCCGTCGCTGGGGATGATGTCATTGGTCTCGATCAGCACCAGGTCGCCCGGCTTGAGCTGCGGCGCCGGCACCAGGGTGTACTCCTTGCCGTCGGCCGACTTCAGGCGCTTGGCCACCGTCTCGGTCTTGGTCTTGCGCAAGGAAGCCGCCTGCGCCTTGCCGCGCCCTTCGGCGATGGCCTCGGCGAAGTTGGCGAACAGCACGGTGAACCACAGCCAGACGATGACCTGGGCCGAGAACAGCAGATGCTGGCCGCCGCCGAACAGGTCGCGCAGGAACAGCAGGGTGGCGACCAGCGATACCACCGCGGTGATGAAGATCACCGGGTTGCGCGCCAGCGAGCGCGGGTCGAGCTTGCGGAAGGAGTCCCCGATCGCCGGGCCGACGAGGGCGCGATCGAACATTGAGGGAGCGGTTTTTTGTGTGGTCATGGGATTGGAACCAGCCGAATTGCTTGTTTGAGAAAGCCGGCCCGGGGAGCGGGCCGGTTCTTGAGCAGGACGTTCAGGGCCTCGTTAGTAGAGGTTGCCGGCGAGCATCGAGAAGTGCTCGACGATCGGGCCGAGCGCCAGCGCCGGGAAGTAGGTGAGTCCACCGACGATGATCACCACGCCCACCAGCAGGCCGATGAACAGGCCGCCGTCGGTGGGGAAGGTGCCGGCCGAAGCCGGCGTGTGCTTTTTCACCACCAGCGAGCCGGCCACCGCCATCATCGGCACGATGAAGGCGAAGCGGCCGATCATCATCGACAGCGCCAGGGTGATGTTGTAGAACGGCGTGTTGGCCGAGATGCCGCCGAAGGCGCTGCCGTTGTTGCCGGTAGCCGAAGCGTAGGCGTAGAACAGCTCGCTGAAGCCATGTGGTCCGGCGTTCGACAATCCGGATAATCCTTGCGGCAGCACCACCGCCAGCGCGGTCATGCCGATGTTGGCCAGCGGCAGGCACAGCAGCGCCAGCATGATCATCTTCACTTCCTTGGCCTCGATCTTCTTGCCGAGGTACTCGGGGGTTCGCCCGACCATCAGGCCGGCGATGAACACCGCGGCGATGGCGAATGCCAGCATGCCGTAGAGACCCGCGCCGACGCCGCCGAAAATCACTTCGCCGAGCAGAATGTTGACCAGCGGCACCATGCCGCCCAACGGCGTATAGCTGTCATGCCAGCTGTTGATCGCACCGCAGGAAGCGTCGGTGGTGATGGTGGCGAACAGCGTGCTGCGGGCGATGCCGAAGCGCGCCTCCTTGCCTTCCATATTGCCGCCGGCCTGCAGCGAACTGGCCTGCTGGTCGATGCCCAGGGCCGCGAACTGCGGATTGCCCTGGCTTTCCGCCCAGTAGCAGGTGGTGACGCCGACGAAGAACAGCACCGCCATCGCCGAGTAGATCGCCCAGCCCTGCAGCTCGCTCTTCACCATGCGGCCGAGCAGGTTGGTCAGCGCGGCGGGAATGGCGAAGATCAGCAGGATCTGGAAGAAGTCCGACAGCGCCGTGGGGTTCTCGAACGGATGTGCGGCGTTGGCGTTGAAGAAGCCGCCGCCGTTGGTGCCGAGCATTTTGATCGCCACCTGTGAAGCCACCGGGCCCTGCGCGATGGTCTGCTTGGCGCCTTCCAGCGTGCTGACGTCGGTATAGGCGCTCAGGTTCTGCGGCATGCCCTGCCAGATCAGGAACAGCGCGGCGACGATCGCCAGCGGCAGCAGCACATACAGCGTGCAGCGCGTCAGGTCGACCCAGAAGTTGCCGATGGTCTTGCCCGAGCGGCGCGAGAAGCCGCGCACCAGGGCTACGGCCAGGGCGATACCGGTCGCGGCGGAGACGAAGTTGTGCACCGTCAGACCGAGCATGTCCGTCAGATAGCTCATGGTGGTCTCGCCACCATAGGACTGCCAGTTGGTATTGGTGACGAAGGAGATCGCCGTGTTGAAGGCCAGGTCCGCGGTCAGGCCGGACATGCCCTGCGGATTCAGCGGCAGCAGGTTCTGGTAGAGCTGCAGCAGATACAGCGCAACGAAGCACACCAGGTTGAAGACCAGCATGGCCAGGGTATAACTGGTCCAGTGCTGCTCCGCCTTGGCGTCGACGCCGGCGAGCTTGTAGAAGCCGCGCTCCACCGGCCCCAGCACACGGCTGATCAGCGTGCTGCGGCCTTCGAACACGCGGAAAAGGAAGCCGCCCAGCGGACGCGTGATCAGCGTCAGCAGGACGAAGTAAATGAGAATCTGTACCCAGCCGTTGAGTGTCATGGCAATTCCTGAAAAGAGCGTCCCGATCGCAGGGTCCGGCCGAGGACGGCGGAGCCCTGCGATTAAAAAATTAGAATTTTTCCGGTTTGATCAACGCATAAACCAGATAAACCAGCATGAAAGCCACGGCGAGGCCGCCCAGCACATAGTCAAAAGTCATGGGGGTTCCTTCAGACGCGGTCGCAGAAAATCACGTAACCGGCCAATGCGCCGAACAGGGCAATGCCGAACAGGGACAGCAGGATGATCATGTGAGCAAAACTCCGTCGGTCATGAATACACGCTGGACTCCCTGCAGCCGCTCCGCATCGAAACGGAGCGGGCCTTGCAGGATCGTGGTCCGCGTGCCGCGGACACCGCATCCGCGGGTTGCGCAAGCCACTGCTTGCCAGCGCCGGCATTAGGCGCCGAATGTCCGTATGAATTCGAGAGGCGGGGTGGGGTGTGGGTATAAAAAAGGCATAAAAATGCTGTAAAAAAGCCGTAAGGAAAGAAAATCAGCCCGGTCATTCACCTAAAAGCCAGGGTCTGGCACCAACGATCAGGCTCAAGCCGTGAATCCCGCCAATTCATCCCTACATTTATGGAATGCCTGGCACCCACCGGCCTATTCAGCCAGCAGCAAGTTTGTCTTTGCTATAAGGAATGGCATCGGCCGTAGGAGGCCTGTATGAACACCCAGTCAGATCGGATCACGCATTCCAGTCCCAGGCCCGTTTCGCGGCCACGGCTGGCCTTGCTGGCCGTTCTGGCGGTGATTCCCGCTCTCGGCGCGGTGAGCGCCGC
>JAQGNS010000458.1 GCA_028291705.1 Nevskia sp. | reverse complement strand
GATATTGTTCGAACCTTCATTTGACCGATCGAAGGATTCGCTGCATGAACCGCAAACCTCATCACTTCTCCGCCCTGACCATCCTTGCCGGCTGCATGTTCGGCGCCAGCGCATTCGCCGCGGCGCCGGGTAACGATCCGGCCGCGCTGGCAAAGATCCGCGACACGTCGCTCCAAAGCGACTGGGCGTATGAACGGCTGGCCGACTTGACTGACTTGATCGGCCCGCGCCTGTCAGGATCGCCCGGTGCGGCGGCGGCGGTGACGCAGGTGGCCGATGCAATGCGCAAGCTCGGTGCGACCGTGACGCTGCAGCCGGCCAAGGTGCCGCATTGGGTGCGCGGCGCCGAAACGGCCGAACTGGTGGAGTACGCCGGCCGCCCGGCCGGCCTGTCGCAGCGCGTGGTGCTGACCGCGCTGGGCGGATCGGGAGCGACGCCTGCCGCCGGCCTGACCGCGCAGGTGATCGTGGTGCACGATTTCGATGAGTTGAAGGCGCGCGCCGCCGAAGTCAAGGGCCGCATCGTGCTGTTCGACGTGGCATTCGACCAGCAGATGGCGAACGGCGGGCATGCGGGCCAGGCTTACGGGCAAGGCGTGCAGTACCGCGGCATGGGCACGCGCCTGGCGGCGCAAATGGGGGCGGTCGGTGCGCTTGTGCGCTCGGTCGGCGGCGCCGATTACCGCCTGCCGCATACCGGCGCGAGTGGCCTGCAGGATGGCGCGCGGATTCCCGCGGCGGCGGTCTCGGCGGAAGACTCGATGCTGATGGCGCGCCTGGCCAGGCGCGGCCCATTGAGCATGCATCTGACACTGACACCGCAGACTTTGCCCGACGCGGACAGCTTCAACGTGATCGCCGATCTTCCCGGTACCGACAAGGCCGATGAAATCGTCATCGTCTCGGGCCATCTCGATTCATGGGACCTGGCGACTGGCGCCAACGACGACGCCACCGGCGTGGTGAGCGCGATGGCGGTAATCGATACGCTGAAAAAGCTCAATTTTCGGCCACGCCGCACCATCCGCGTGATCGCCTGGATGAACGAGGAAAATGGCGGGCGCGGCGGCCAGGCCTACCTCGACGCCAACCAGGCCGTCACCGAGAAGCATTTCGCGGCAATCGAGAACGATGAAGGTTCGGGCCGCGTGTTCGGCATGCGCACCAGCGTGCCAGTCGGATCGATGAATCATTTCGCCGCACTGCGGGCGGCGCTGCTGCCGATGGGCGCCGGGGCGCTGCAGCGCACCGACGTGCTGGGCACGGGCGACCTGCATGGATTGGAAGCGACCGGCGTGCCGAGCTTTTCGCCGCTGATCGACGAATCGACTTATTTCAACTACCACCACACGGCGGCCGACACGTTTGACAAGGTCAAGCCCGAAGACCTGCGCCGCCATGTGGCGGTGATGGCCACCACGACGTGGTACCTGGCCAACATGGAGCAGCCGATCGGCCGCGCGATCGTGCCAGCGGAGACTACAAGGCGTTGATCGGAATCTTCAGGTAGCGCACGCCGTTTTCTTCGGCGGGAGGAAGGCGCCCGGCATTGATGTTGACCTGGATGGAAGGCAGGATCAGCGTCGGCATGTCGAGCGTCGCATCGCGCCTGGTGCGCAGTTCGACGAACTGGTCTTCGGTGACACCGTCGCGCAGGTGGATGTTGTGGGCGCGCTGCTCGGCCACGGTGGTCTCCCAGCGCGGCTCGCGTCCCTCTGGCGGATAGTCATGGCACATGAACAGCCTGGTCGATTCCGGCAGGGCCAGAATGCGGCGCACCGACCGGTACATCATATTTGCCGAGCCGCCCGGGAAGTCGCAGCGCGCGGTGCCCAGGTCCGGCATGAACAGCGAATCGCCCACGAACACCGCATCGCCGATGTGGTACGCCATGTCGGCCGGGGTGTGTCCCGGCACGTGCATGGCACGCGCCTCGAGCCGGCCGATGGCGAAGGTATCGTCGGCGGCGAACAGGTGGTCGAACTGCGAGCCGTCTTCCGGCGTGCGCGGATGGGTGTTGAAGATGTTCGAGAACGCGTGCTGCACGGTGCGGATGTCGGTGCCGATGCCGATCGGTGCGTCCAGTTGTTCGGCGAGGTAGGGCGCGGCCGAGAGGTGATCGGCGTGGGCGTGGGTTTCGAGCAGCCATTCGACGCGAAGATCGTGCGCGCGCACGTACGCGATCACGGCGTCGGCCGAGCGGGTGGACGTGCGGCCAGATGTCGGATCGTAGTCGAGTACCGAATCGATGATTGCGCAGGCGCTGCCGGGGCCAGCGCTGACCACGTGGGTCACTGTTGATGTGGCGGGGTCGAAGAACGAACGGACAGTGGGATGCATGTTTGGCAAAGTCGTTTGCTAAGGGGAGACTTCATTATATCGCCCTTCAAATAGCTAGACTTCACAACATCGTTCCGGCGGACGGCCGGAACGACGGTATCAAAGTTAACTATGCTATCTGTTCCAGACAGATTGCGCGCCTGCGAAACGACGAAAAAAACCCGGCACACGGCCGGGTTTGGTAGCGTACTGCGCGCGGCTACGCCTACAGGTTCAGCCTCGGCAGGTAGCCGCCCGGGATGATGCCAAAGACCGATAGCACGATCAGGATCAGCAGGATAATAAAGAGCACACGGACGATTTGGGCGACCGGGGCCGGCAACGGCAGCATGCTGACCAGCCACCAGATGAGTCCGAAGATCACGAGATAGATGATAAGGCTGATTAATACGTTCATTTTTATTCCTCTGCGGCTGTGGATGACGAATTGTCGAATCAGACAGTGCAACGATAGCCGAATCTTGAACGCTCGACTGTTCGGTAGGGCACATTGAAATCCCGCGCGAATACACGCCTGAATCAGGGCGATTTTTCGTACCCGGCCTGGTCGACCGGCACCCGCCGCACCGCCCGCGCCCGGCCGTGGAAGGGGCGGCCGTACATGGTCTGGATGCCGCTGGTGAAGTTCTGCCCCCACACCAGCTGCGAGCGCGCTTCCGACTGTTCCGACGACCAGTACCAGACCCGATGGAATTGCTCCTTCTGGTTGGCGAACAGCAGCGACAGCTCGCGCCGGGTCGGCAGGTCGCCGCCGGCCAGCGTCGCCCACTGCCGCGCCGCGGCCCAGGTGACGTCCTCCGCATCCCCGGGCAGCAGGACAAGGTGGTAGTCCGGCGCGCCGTCCTTCCCAAGGATCAGGCCGGCATATTGTTCACCTTCTGCCATGCTCTCACTGACTGGCTCTTGCCTGCTCATCCACGCACTCCTTTGCGACACCGGTTTTAGCAGGTATGACCTGCGCAGGGCCGCTTAGTTGCCGGGTTTGGCGGCTTCGGGGATCGCAAACTCAAATTTTTTTGAACACCGGGCCGGAAACGACAAGGCCGCCTTGCGGGGCGGCCTTTTTGCCAGTTCGGCGGGCGTGGGTTGCTAGTAGTTCGTGCCGGATTCGGCGGCGCGCTTCGGGTTGCGAATCAGCGAACGCTCGCCGCAGCGGCCGCAGATGATGCGTATGCTTTTGGGAAACAGCATGCGCATCCACCACGCGCGTGCTATGCGCCGCGTCTGATCCGAGCCGCAATCCGGGCATGTTTCCATTGTTACTCCATATTTCACAACACCTTCGATGGTGCGGATTGTAGCGGAATTTGCAACTGCGCGGAG
>JAQGNS010000446.1 GCA_028291705.1 Nevskia sp. | reverse complement strand
CAGCCGGTGTTCCGCTCCAACAGCGAAATCGCGGTGCACGTCGCCAACCTGGAAAAGGCGGAGCATTTCTACGCCGAAGTCCTCGGCTTCAGGCTGCTGGCCAAGACCACGCGCCAGCTCGAATTCGATACCGGCAAGCTGCGCCTCTACGTCAACCTCGACAGCCGGCCGCTGGCCAGCTTCGTCCCTTCGTTCGACGTGGCGGACCGCGAAGCGGCGCGCGAATACCTGGAAGGCGCCGGCTGCAAGCCGGTGCATATCGCCACCCACCCGGGCCTGTACTACATGCGCGATCCCTTCGGCCTGCTATTCGACATGGTCGAACGCAATCCGGATTCCACCATCACGCCTTAGGTAAACCCTGCAACAGACGCCGCTCCTGGCGCCGCATGATGCGCCCGAACGCCGCTTCGTCGTTGGCCGCGCGCGCCAGCACCAGGGCGCCCTGGATCACCGCGACCACATCCTCCGACTGCGCGCGCGCCTCGGCGGCGCTGATGCCGGCGCGGCGCAGGGCGACGGCGAGAGCGTCGACCCACTCGGCGAAATAGTCCTTCACGCAGGCGGCGAAGCGGTCCCTCGAATCAGCCAGGGCGAAGGCGCCGATCAGACAGACGCGGCGCCCCGAATGGAAGTACTGATCCACCGCGCGAAACATCTCGCGGATGCCAGCCTGGGGCTCCGCAGCCTGGCGCAGCGGCGTGAACACCTCATCGCGGAACCAGCCGTCGATGTGGTCCAGCACCGCCTGCGCCATCTCCTCCTTGCCGCCGGGGAAGAAGTTGTAGAGGCTGCCCTTGCCCAGGCCGGTGGCCGCGCCGATCAGCGACAGCGATGCACCCTCGAAGCCGTGCGTGCGGAATACTTCCGCCAGCGCGGGGATGGCATCCTTGCGCTCACCGATCGTGCGCGGCATCAGCGTCTTGTGCCTTACATGCCCAGTTCGGTCAGGCCGGGGAAATCGGCCGGGCGCGGCCCGAGCGTCGGCCAGGTGAACTTGCGGCCGCTTTCCTTGATCGACACATCGTTGATGCTGGCCTCGCGGCGCTGCATCAGGCCGTTGGCGTCGAACTCCCACTGTTCGTTGCCGTAGGCGCGGAACCAGTTGCCGGAATCGTCACGGTACTCGTACTGGAAGCGCACCGCGATATGGTTATCGCTGTAGGCCCAGACTTCCTTGATCAGGCGGTATTCCAGCTCGCGCGCCCACTTGCGGGTGAGGAGTTCGACGATTGCCGCGCGCCCGGTGACGAACTCGGCGCGATTGCGCCAGCGGCTGTCCTCGGTATAGGCCAGCGACACACGCTGGGGATCGCGGGTATTCCACGCGTCCTCGGCCATCCGGGCCTTCTGCGCGGCAGTTTCACGGGTAAAGGGGGGAAGCGGGGGACGTGCACTCATGATCGATGCTCCTGGCTTGTTTGTACCGATAGGTACATCTTGTACCCTTTGGTACAAGATGTCCAGCGCCCGAGATGGGACCAGGAATGCGACAGGGAATTCAACAAGCGCGGATCATTCACTTTCCGCGTGCGCCCCTTCGACCCAGGTCGCCGCGCGGAAGTAGCGGCTCGGCGGCTCGCCCAAGGCGCGCCGGAACATGCTGGTGAAGGCTGCCGGGCTGTCGTAGCCGAGATCCAGCGCCACCGTGGTCACCGCCACCCCGGCGGCCAGCCGCGGCAGCGCCGCGAACAGGCAGGCTTGCTGGCGCCAGGCGCCGAAGCTCATGCCGGTCTCGGCGCGGAAATGGCGGGTGAAGGCGCGGCGGCTCATCTGCAGCGCCTTGCTCCAGTGCTCGATGGTGTCGTGCGGCGTGGGCTGTTCCAGCAGGCGCCGGCAGCGCCGTGCCAGGCGCCGCTCCTGCGGAAACGGCAGGGACAGCGGCTGCACCGGCAGGCGCCGCGCCTCCTGCAGCAGCAGGGCCATGACCAGGCCGTCGCGCCCGTCGAGATCGTATTGCAGCGGCACATCCACCGCTTCCAGCAGCAGGCTGCGCATCAGCGGCGTCATGCCCAGCACCTGGCAACTCTGCGGCAGGCCTTCGATGGCGTCGGGCCAGATGTAGGCGCTGCGCGTGCTCACCGCACCCGACAGGACGTGCACATTGTGGACTTCACCGGAAGGCAGCCATACGGCACGCTCCGGCGGCACCACCCACGCGCCGTGGCGGGTGCTGACGGTCATCACCCCCGTAGCGCCGTAAAGTAGTTGTGCGCGGCGGTGGCTGTGCGGGTTACTGACGTAGCCGGCCGGATATTCGTTGCCGATCGCCACCACGGCGCGCGGCACCGTATCGAATTCAGGGGAATACCAGGTATTACGCATGGTTCGGTTTCATGCCCAGCCGGAGCCGGTTCAGAGGCTGTTTGGCCCACTCTCGATGTAAGGTGACCCACCAACGCAAGCAGGCCTGATTCTAGCGCGTATCCTGCCGCGGCGCCCTGCCCCCGCGGGAGCGCTGGCAACAATCAGGAGAAGTCCCCGTGAGCGAAACCGCTGCCGCCCTGTCCGCCGGAGCCCCGGCCGCCAGATCCGCCGAATCGGCCTCCCAGTCCGCCGTCCAGACCACCGTATTCAGCGTCATCGCGGCGATCAGCGTCTGCCATCTGCTCAACGACCTGATGCAGGCCCTGATGCCGGCGATGTACCCGATGCTGAAGGACTCCTATGCGCTCAGCTTCGGCCAGATCGGCCTGCTGACCTTCACCTACCAGATCACCGCCTCGCTGCTGCAGCCGCTGATCGGCGCCTACACCGACCGCAAGCCGCGGCCGTATTCGCTGGTGGTGGGGATGGGCTTCACCCTGGTCGGGCTGCTGATGCTGGGCAAGGCCGGCAGCTTCGGCTGGCTGCTGCTGGCGGCATCCCTGGTCGGCACCGGCTCCTCGGTGTTCCACCCGGAGTCGTCGCGGGTGGCGCGCATGGCGGCGGGCGGGCGGCACGGCCTGGCCCAGTCGCTGTTCCAGGTGGGCGGCAATCTCGGTTCCGCCATCGGCCCGCTGCTGGCGGCCCTGATCATCCTGCCGCGCGGCCAGGGCAGCGTGGCCTGGTTCTGCCTCGCCGCCATGTTGGGCATGATCATCACCGCCAACCTCGGCCGCTGGTACCGCCATCACGGCCTGGCGCGGCTGAAGCCGAAAGGCGGCGCTACCGCCACGCATGCGGTATTGCCGCCGGCCCAGGTGCGCAAGGCCATCGGCGTGCTGCTGGCGCTGATCTTCTCCAAGTTCTTCTACCTGGCCAGCATCACCAGCTACTACACCTTCTACCTGATCGATCATTTCCAGGTCTCGGTGCG